>DATNNS010000396.1:0-4860 GCA_035601715.1 Rhizomicrobium sp. | reverse complement strand
CTGCGCGGCGCTGAGCAGCGACGCCTGGTCCGAGGACGTGACCAGCGGCGTGAATGTCGTCGTCGCGCCTTTCGCCTGCGACAGCGCGCCCACGCTCGCGAGGTTCAGCGTCTGCAGATTGGCGGTGATCTGGTCCTTGGGATAGAAATTGGCGGCGGTGAGATGCAGCCAGATCGGATAGCTCGCCACCGGATCGTGCGGGTCGCCGCCGACCTGCACGCGCTGCGCCAGCGCACGGTCGCCCACGATCTTCTCGGGATCGTAGAACACGCCCCAGGCCTTGAGGAGTTGCGGCAGGTCGGACGACACCGGCCCGCCGCCGCCCTGTCCCATGCCGCCGCTCTGTGCTTGCGCGATCTCCGAATAGGGATCGACGAAGACGAGCGCGCGTCCGCCGCCGAGCACGAACTGGTCGATGGCGTAGGACTGCGCCTGGGTCAGCGTGCCCGGATGGGCGATCATCAGGACATCGATGCCGGCGGGAATGCGGTCGAAATTGGGATCGATCATCTGCGTGGCATAGGCCTCGCTGAGCTCCTGATAGATCGTGAAAGGCTGTCCGCCGCCTTGCAGCATCGCCGCCATCCCGCCCGCGCCGGTGTCCAGCGGCAGGCTCGAGATGATGCCGAGCTTCGGCTTCTTCGGCGTCGACAAGCGATAGAGCAGCGAGGTGATGTCGTATTCGAGATAGGATTCGCGCTCCTGGGTGAAGAAAGCGATGGCTTCCTTGCCGTCGATCGTGTTGGTGCCGACGAGCCCGAAATAGACCAGATCGCCGGAATCGGTCGGCGCGCCGGTGAGGCCGGCGGCGGTCGCCTCGTCCTCGGCCTGGGTGTAGGGCTCCGGATCGATCTCCTGCAGGATGATCTTGCCGTGGCTCGCCGCCGCATATTCGCGCAGCAGATCGCGCACGCGGCCGGCATAGGTCGCGACCTGGGCGTAATCGGCCGCCGTCTTCTTGGAATAATAGAATTTGAGCGTCACCGGCTCGTCGAGCTTGGCGATGATGTTGCGCGTGCCTTTGGCCAGCGTATAGGCGCCGGTCTGCGTCAGGTCGAGACGCGCATTGGTGAAGGTCGCGTCGGCCGCGATGTTGAGCGCGACGAAGATGACCGCGGCGAGCACGAGGGCGGCAAGCGCATAGAGGCGGCGGGAGAGCGGCGTCATCGCGTCAGCCCGTCTTCTTAAGATCGATGGCGACGACGTTGGCGGCCAGCGCGAGCGCGATCAGCGAGAAGAAGAAGATGACGTCGCGCAGGTCGATCACGCCGGCGGTGATCGCGGCGAAATGGGTGAGGAAGCTGAACGACGCGATCGCGTCGACCAGCGCGAACGGCGCCCAGGCGCGGAAAAAGTCCAGCACCAGCGGCGCGCCGGATATCGTGAACAGGAAGCACACGACCACGCTGACCACGAAGGCGATCACCTGGTTGCTGGTGGTGGCCGAGATGGCGGAGCCAATGGCGAGATAGCCGCCCGCCATCAGGAAGCTGCCGACATAGCTCGCCACGATCACGCCGTTGTCGGGGCTGCCCAGGTAGTTGACCGTCAGCCAGATCGGGAAGGTGAGTGCCAGCGCGACGCCGGTGAAGGCCCAGGCGGCGAGATATTTGCCCAGCACCGTGGCCCACAGCGGCACGGGCAAAGTGAGCAGCAATTCCATCGTGCCCGAGCTGTGCTCCTCCGCCCACAGCCGCATCGACAGCGCCGGCACCAGGAACAGGTAGAGCCACGGGTGATAGGCGAAGAACACCGACAGGTCGGCGACGCCGTTGTCGTAGAAATGGCCGATGTAGAACGTGAACGCGCCCATCGCGAACAGGAAGATCACGATGAAGACGTAAGCCAGCGGCGTCGCGAAATAGGCGGCGAATTCGCGCTTGAAGATGGGCCAGACCTGGTTCATGCCCGGCGCTCCCGCGCGCGTGCCGCGTCATGCGTGGTGATGGCGCGGAACACGTCGTCGAGCCGGCCGGGCTCGGCATAGAGCTCCTTCACATCCCATTTCTCGGCGCCCGCAAGGCGGCTGACGTCCTCGATCAGCAGCGCGCCGCTTTTGGGGAATGCGGTGAGTTCGACCGCGCCTTGCGCCGGCGGGCCCTGTTCGACGCTCGCGACGCTCGCAAGCGCCTTCAGTTTCGCCGCCGCGCCTTGGGCTTGCGCCGCGGGCAGGGTGAGCGTCACCGCATTGTGGTGGCGCGAGCGCGCGAGCAGGTCGGCCGGCGTCCCGTCGGCGACGACGCGGCCGCGGTCGATGATCACCGCGCGCGTGCAGATCGCTTCCACCTCTTCGAGCAGATGCGTGGAGACGATGATCGCCTTCTGCGGCGCCATGGTGCGGATCAGCGACCGCACGGCATGTTTCTGGTTGGGATCGAGCCCGTCGGTCGGCTCGTCCATGATCAGTACCGGCGGATCGTGCAGGATCGCCTGCGCGAGGCCGACGCGCCGCTTGAAGCCCTTGGACAGCGTGTCGATGGTCTGCTCGAGCACGGGATCGAGCTCGGTGCGCGCCACTGCCTTGGCCACCGCCTGCTTCGCGGCCTCGCCGCCATAGCCGCGGATCTGCGCGATGAAAGTGAGGAACTGGCGCGGCGTCATGTCGCCATAGGCCGGCGCGCCTTCGGGCAGGTAGCCGATCTGGCGCTGCGCCGCGATGGTGTCGCTTTCGATGTCGTGGCCGCAGATGCTGACATGGCCCGCGCTCGGCGCGAGATAGCCGGTGATCATCTTCATGGTGGTGGATTTGCCCGCGCCGTTCGGCCCGAGGAAGCCCAGTACTTCGCCGCGCTCGACCTTCAGATCGATGCCGGTCACGGCCGCGCTCGGGCCGAAGAACTTGGTCAGGCCGGCGATGTCGATCATGGGCGGGGACATGGCATGGCCCTCTAGAGAACTCGTCGTTTTCCCGCAAGTCCGCCGCAATTAAGGAAAGGTCACGGCCCCGGCTTGACTTAGTTGATCGTTCAATCAAGTATCGACCATGGGAGACGACACGCGGGAACGGCTGGTGATGACGGCGCTCAGGCTGTTTGGCGAGAAGGGCTATGAATCGACCAGCGTCGCCGACGTGCTGAAGGCAGCGGGCGCCAATTCCGGCAGCCTCTATCACTTCTTCCCGACCAAGCAGGACCTGCTGCTCGAAGTGCTGCGCCGCTATCGCGACGGCATCGGCCCGATGCTGCTGGCGCCGGCCTGGGAGGGCGTCGACGATCCTATCGAACGCGTCTTCGCGCTGCTCGCCGCCTATCGCGGCGCGCTGGCCGGCACCGACTGTCTCTACGGCTGCCCCATCGGCAGCCTCGCGCTCGAGCTGCACGAACCCGATCCGCCGGTGCGCGAGCTGATCGCGATCAATTTCGACGGCTGGGTCGACGCAATCGAGGGCTGCTATGTGGATGCCGGCACCCGCCTGCCGCGCGATCTCGACCGCCGCGCGCTCGCCGTCTTCACGCTCACCACGATGGAGGGCGGCGTGATGCAGTCGCGCACCCAGCGCAATCTGCGCGCCTTCGATCAATCCGTCGCGATGCTGCGCGACTATGTCACGCGGCTGGAACAGGAAACCAAGGGAAGGGGAAAGACATGAAACGGTTTTTGCTTATCGCGGCATGCGCGATGCTCGCCACGGCGGCGCAATCCGCGCCGGTGCCGATCAAGGATTCATCCTACCGCGACGCGGCCGGCCAGCGCGTCCAGCAGTTGTCCGTCGTTGTCGACGCGCCGGTCGCCAAGGTCTGGGACGCTTTCATGACCGACAAGGGTTTCACGACGTGGGCGACGCCGGTCGCTCATGTCACGCTCGATCACGGCGGCGGGATGATGGAATCGTCCTATCTGCTCAGTTCCAAGATCGGCGACCCGGACAACATCAAGAACGAGATCGTGGCTTACCTGCCGCTGCACATGATCGCGATGCGCAATGTCCATGTGCCCGAAGGCGCGCCGTTCGATCCGGTGCTGATCAATTCGATCCGCACCGTCATCACCTTCGACGATCTCGGCGCGCAAACCCGCGTCACCGAGTCCCAGGTTGGCTACGGCGAGGGCGCGGGCTACGACACGATGTACAGCCATTTCCACGACGGCAATGCCGAGGAGCTGGAAGCACTCGCGCAAAGCTTCGTCAGCGGCCCGGTCGACTGGAAGGCCGAGGCCGCGAAGATGGAAGCCAGCGTCCACAAGCCCGCGAGCAAGCCATGATCAATACGAAAGCCCTGCAGAGCGCCACCTTGATCGGCACGGTGCTCCAGCTCGCGATGGTGCTGGCCGGCCATTTCGTTCCCTGGGTGGCGCTGCATGTGTTCATGTTCGGCGGCATGGCGATCTCCGCGCTGGCGGGCCTGCTTTATGCCCGCAACGCAGCCGGCGGCTATGGCGGCGGCGCGCTCGGCGGCGCTGTCGCCGGCGCGGCCTGCGCGCTGATCGGCATCGCGGTGTCCGTCGTCCTGGGCGATACCGCGGTTGTGATTCTCGCCATCGGCACGATCAGTTCGGCGGTGACGGGAGCCATCGGCGGATTGATCGGCCAGGCGCTGGCGGGAACCCGCGTCACGGCGGCTTGATCGCGTCGCGGTGGACTGGCCGGCGGAAGCTGCGAAACTGCGCCGTCGCCCCCACCCGAGGTCGCCATGCTCGATCCCGGCGCCCTGCGCCGCGCCGTCATCGTCGGAACGCTGCTGCAGATCACGCTGGCCGTGCTCGCGCATTACAGTCCGTGGATCGCGGTTCATGCTTCGCTGTTCAGCGGCATGATGATCTCCGCCACCGCGGGATATCTTTATGCGCAGGACGTCGGCAACGGCTATTGGCGCGGCGCGCTGGCGGGCGCGCTCGTGGGCGGCTTCTGCATGCTGGTCG
>DATNNS010000395.1:0-12927 GCA_035601715.1 Rhizomicrobium sp. | reverse complement strand
CCACAATTCGCGCGCCATCGGCGTGCCGCAAACCTTGCCGTCGCGGCGCTGCTTGAGCTCCCACACGCTGTCATTCTCGACGGCTTTCAGGAACGCGTCGTTCACGCGCACCGAATTGTTGGAGTTCTGCCCCGAAACGGTGAGATAGGCTTCCGAATCCCAATCGGTATCGTAGGTGCGGAAGTCGATGTCCTTGAAGCCCTGCTTCGCGAAACTGATCACGCGCTCGATGTAGTTGTCCGGGATCATCGATTTGCGCGCGGCTTTCACTTCGCGGCGCAACGCCGGGTTCTTCTTGGGATCGAAGCAGTCGTCACCCGAGCCTTCGCAATTGATGCAGGCCTTGAACACCGCCTTGAGATGCTTCTCCGACAGCTTGGAGCCGGCGACGAGGGCGGCGACCTTCTGCTCCTCGATCACCTTCCACTCGATGAAGTTCTCGATATCGGGATGGTCGACGTCGACGATCACCATCTTGGCGGCGCGCCGCGTCGTGCCGCCCGACTTGATTGCGCCCGCCGCGCGGTCGCCGATCTTGAGGAAGCTCATCAATCCGGACGACTTGCCGCCGCCCGAAAGCTTCTCGTCCTCGCCGCGCAGGGCGGAGAAATTGGTGCCGGTGCCCGAGCCGTATTTGAAGAGGCGCGCTTCACGCGTCCACAAATCCATGATCCCGCCTTCGTTGACGAGATCGTCCTTGATGCCCTGGATGAAGCAGGCGTGCGGCTGCGGATGCTCATAGGCCGAATTCGACTTGGTCAGCCGCCCGGAGACGTGGTCGACGTAATAGTGCCCCTGGCTCGGTCCATCGATGCCATAGGCCCAGTGCAGCCCGGTGTTGAACCATTGCGGCGAATTGGGCGCAGCTTTCTGCGAGGCGAGCATGTGGCACAGCTCGTCATGGAACGCGCGGGCATCGGCCTCGGCATCGAAATAGCCGCCCTTCCAGCCCCAATAGGTCCAGGTGCCGGCCATGCGGTCGAACACCTGTTTGGCCGAGCGTTCGCCGGCCGTCTCCGCGCCACTGGCTTCCTTGCGCCACAGCCATTCGGGCACTCCGTCTTCGGGGACGGCCTTCAGCGTGACGGGGATGCCGGCCTTGCGAAAATACTTCTGCGCCAGGACGTCGGACGCGACCTGGCTCCAGGCGGCGGGAACTTCGATGTCGGTCTGCTGGAAGACCACCGAGCCGTCCGGATTTCGGATCTCGCTCGTGACGTTCGTGAACGCGATGTCGTGATAGGCCGAGCGGCCTTCAACCGTGAACTGACGCCGAATACGCATGCCCTTAGCCCCCAAAGTCCTAGCCGTTCGCTTCCCGGCCTCTCGCAACCTTCAGGGGACAGTTTTCCTGTCGCCGGGGCAGAGCCTGAATGGCAGGGCCGCCGGCGGCCAGATATTGGTTTGCCCGCCAGATTTTGTGTCGCGAGAGGCGACTGGGACAAAGTATGGGCACTGTGCGAGGAGGGGCGCAAGCCAAAAGTGGTAAACGAAACCTTACCCACCAGATGTTGGGGCTTAACCGCCGCTCGAAAAGCCGCGAGTCAAGCGGGGTTTGAGAATCGCGCAATTATTTTTTTCACGTTGATGACAGCGCGCTGCTCAGCCCTGTGGATATCCGGCGCGCCAGTCGCGCCATCGCGTTGCTTGGCTGGAGCGGGGCGCGGCCTCTATAGTCCCGCCCGAATCCGGTTTTGCGGTCGTCCGATGTCTCTCCTGCGCATGATTTTCGTCTGGTGGCGCGGCGCCACGCTCGGCACATTGCTGACGACGTGGTTTTCCGGCCAGGCGGTGGGCAAGGACAAATTCGGCAATCGCTACTATCAGAACAAGCGCGACCGCCGCTGGGTGATCTACAACGGAACCGTCGAAGCCTCGCGCGTGCCGCCGGACTGGCACGGCTGGCTGCATCACACCTTCAAGGAGCCGCCGACACAGGCGCCGCTCATCGCCAAGTCCTGGGAGAAAGAGCATCAGCCCAATCTCTCCGGCACGCCGCGCGCCTATCATCCGGCGGGAAGCCTCGCGGCCGAAGGCGAACGCCCGCCGGCGACCGGCGACTACCAGGCCTGGAAACCGGAATAGCCATGCAGAACAACACAGTCGAAACATTGATCGGTGCGATCGTGGTGGCGGTGGCCGCCGGCTTCCTGTTTTTTGCCTACACCAACACCGGCTCGGGCAGCGTGTCGGGCTATGAGGTGGTCGCCAGATTCTCCAGCGCCGACGGCATCTCGCCCGGAACCGATATCCGCCTGCACGGAATCAAGATCGGTACGGTCTCGGCACTGACGCTCGATCCCAAGAGCTTCATGGCGATCGCACATCTGAACATCCGCAACGACGTGGCGCTGCCGGACGATTCGGCGGTGAAGATCACGTCGTCGGGGCTGCTCGGCAATTCCTACATCGCCATCCAGCCGGGCGGCAGCGACAAGGACCTCAAGCCGGGCGGCGAGCTCACCAATACGCAGGGCTCCGTCGACCTGATGAGCCTGATCGGCCGCGCGGTGATGGGTGGAGGCAAGTGATGCGTGCCGCATTCGCCGCCGCCGCCGTCCTGTCCGCACTCGCTGTCCCGGCACTGGCAGCGCCCGGCGCCGCGCCCGCGTCCGATACCAGCGCGCGACCGTTGACGGTCAACGACGCGGTGCCCGGCAAGGACGGGATCAAGCGGCTGCTGGCGCTGCGCGGTCTCGACAAGATCACGGGCCGGCCGTCCAACATCTTCGCGCCCATCGGCGTGCCTGTGAAGTTCGCGACCATGACGATCACGGCGCGCTACTGCTATTCGACGCCGCAAAGCGAGCCGCCCGAGACCACGGCCTTCGTCCAGATCACGGACAACCGTCCGGATCAGCCTGAGCGCAAGCTGTTCTCCGGCTGGATGCTGGCCTCCAGCCCGTCGCTCAACGGCGTGGAGCACCCGCTCTACGACGTCTGGGTGATCAGCTGCATCACCAACCAGCCCGGCCAGCTGGCGCCCACGGTGGCGTCTACGGCGGCGGTCAAGGTGAAGTCGCCCGATGCGGGGGCCAAGGAAGACTTGCCGGCGCTGCCCGAAGGTTCCGGACAGTAGAATTCCGCCGGCCGCGCAATCGCTTCGCGCAATCTCCTGAAATATTCGGTGCGCGGGATTTCGACCGTCCCGAAGCGCGCGAGATGCTCGGTGCGGAACTGGGCATCGAGCAGGACAAAGCCGCCCTGTTTGAGACGCGCCACCAGATGGACGAGGGCGACCTTGCTCGCGTCGCGCTCGCGCGAAAACATGCTCTCGCCGAAGAAAGCTCCGCCCAGGCGGAGGCCATAGAGCCCGCCGACGAGCTCGCCGTTGCGCCAGCATTCGACGGAGTGGGCGTGTCCCAATTCATGAAGCTGCGTGTAAAGAGAAAGGATTTCGCCGTTGATCCAGCTCTCTTTTCTGTCGGGCGCGGGTTCTGCGCAGGCGCGCATGACCGTGGCGAAGGCGGTGTCCACTTTGACCGCGAAACGGTCGCTGCGGACCGTGCGGGCGAGGCGGTGCGGGACGTGGAAGCCCTGCAGCGGGATGACGCCGCGCCGCTCGGGCGAGACCCAGAACAGCGCGGTGTCGTCGCGCCGCTCGGCCATGGGGAAGATGCCCTCGGCATAGGCGCGAAGGAGGATGTCGGGCGTGAGGGGTGGGCTGCCGTGCATGCGCGCAGCCTACCGCCTTCGACAAAGCGGAGCTATTTCTGGTTCACCGCCCAAGGCCCCGGACCGCTTGCCGCGAGGTAGAGGAACACGAAGCAGAACAGGATCGCCGCATCGCCCTCGTTCAGCACCGGATACAGCCCGCCATGCGGCACGTGATACATCCAATAGGCGACCGCCATTTCGCCGGACGCGACGAACGCCGCGATGCGGCTGAACAGCCCCAGCACGATGAGCGCGCCGCCCACGAGTTCGATCGTGCCGGCCGCGATCAAAAGCGGCGTCAGATGATCGAACATCGGGACGTAGGGGAAATGCAGCAATTTGGAGCAGCCGTGCTCGAGAAAGAGTAGCCCCGCGACGATGCGCAACACGGATAGCAGCTGCGGCTGGTACTTGGAAAGGAAGGTCATGGCGTCAGCTCCCTCGGTCTTTTGTCCGCCTAGGATAGACCGAGTCGGGCGGTCACGCCCGCGTCCGCGCCAGGAACTGCTCCAGCCAATGGATGTGATAGTCGCCGTTGATGATGTCCGGCTCGCGCACCAGCTTCTGGAACAGCGGGATGGTGGTGTCGATGCCGCCCACCACGATCTCGTCGAGCGAGCGCCGCAGCCGCATCAGGCATTCGTTGCGGTTCTTGCCGTGCACGATCAGCTTGCCGATCAGGCTGTCATAATAAGGCGGTACGCGGTAGCCGGTGTAGAGCGCGCTGTCGAAGCGCACGCCGAGGCCGCCGGGCGCGTGGAACGTGCTGACGGTGCCGGGCGAGGGCGTGAAGGTGAACGGGTTCTCGGCATTGACGCGACATTCGATGGCGTGGCCGGAGAAGGTCACGTCTTCCTGCTTCATTTCCAGCGCGCCGCCGGCGGCGATGCGGATCTGCTCGCGCACGATGTCGATGCCGGTGATCGCCTCGGTCACCGGATGCTCGACCTGCAGGCGCGTGTTCATCTCGATGAAATAGAAGCGGCCGTCCTCGAACAGGAATTCGATCGTGCCGGCGCCGAGATAGCCGAGCTTGGCAAGCGCGCGGGTGACGATGGCGCCGATCTCCTCGCGCTGCGCGGCGTTCAGGGCGGGCGAGCCGGCTTCTTCCCAGACCTTCTGGTGGCGGCGCTGGAGCGAACAGTCGCGCTCGCCCAGATGGATGACCTTGCCGTAGCTGTCGGCGAGAATTTGTAACTCGATGTGCCGCGGCCGGCCGAGATATTTCTCCATATAGACCGTGTCGTTGCCGAACGCGGTCTTGGCTTCGTGGCGGGCGGTGGACAGGGCGAGCGAGAGGTCGGCCGCCGTGTTGGCCACCTTCATGCCCTTGCCGCCGCCGCCGGCGGTCGCCTTGATCAGCACCGGATAACCGATCTCCTCGGCGACGCGCGCAGCCTCCTCGTCGGACACCGCGCCGTCGGAGCCGGGCACCGTCGGGATGCCCAAATCCTTCACCGCCTGCTTGGCCGTGATCTTGTCGCCCATCATGCGGATATGTTCGGGCGTGGGGCCGATGAAGGTGATGCCGTGCTCGCGAACGATCTCGGCGAAGCGCGCGTTCTCCGAGAGGAAGCCATAGCCGGGATGGATCGCTTCGGCGCCGGTGATCTCGCAGGCGGCGATGATGGCGGGGATGTTGCGGTAGGACTGCGCGCTGTCGGGGGGGCCGATGCAGACGCTTTCGTCGGCGAGGCGCACATGCATCGCCTCGGCGTCGGCGGTCGAATGGACCGCGACCGTGGAGATGCCCATCTCCTTGCAGGCCCGGTTGATGCGCAGAGCGATCTCGCCGCGATTGGCGATGAGGATTTTTTCAAACATCAGGCGATGATCATCAGCGATTGGCCGAACTCAACCGGCTGGGCGTCGCGGATGCAGATCTCGGTGATCTTGCCGGCGCGCGGGGCGAGGATCGGGTTCATGGTCTTCATTGCTTCGACGATGAGGAGCGTGTCGCCTTCCTTCACCGTGTCGCCGACCTTGACGAAAGCGGGTTTGCCGGGCTCCGGCGAGACATACACCGTGCCGACCATCGGCGACGGCACCGCGCCGGCGGCCGGACCGGCCGGCTTCGTGGCCGGCGTCTCCTGCGTCGCCGCCGGTCCCGATGTCACAGGCGCGGAAGCGGGCGCCGGGCCGTGGGCGAAGACCGGGGCGACCTGGCGCGACACACGCATGCGCACGCCGGACTGTTCGATCTCGATTTCCGTCAGGCCGGTCTCGGCGAGCAGGTCGGCCAGCTCGCGGATCGCGCCGGCGTCGATCGCGGGCTTGGACTTGCCCCCGTTCGTCAGCCTGGCGCCGATCTGCTTCACGTCTTTCATATTCATGCGGGAGGATCCTTGAGGATGCGCGCGAGCGCGTCGATGGCTGCGATATAACCGTCCGCGCCGAGCCCGCATATCACGCCGGTGGCAACCTGGCTGATATAGGAATGCCGGCGGAACCGCTCCCGCGCATAGGGATTGGACAGATGGACCTCGATCAATGGCTTTTCCAAGGCACGGCATGCGTCCAGCAGGGCCACGGAGGTATGGGTGTAGGCGCCGGCATTGAGGATTACCCCGGCGGCCTTCACGCGGGCCTCCTGCAGCCAGTCGACGAGTTCCCCCTCATGATTGGACTGGCGGAAGGTCACGGCCAGGCCATGGGTCCTGGCGCGCGCTGCCACCCGCTTGCCGATCTCGGGCAGGGTGGTGCGGCCATAGACCTCCGGCTCGCGCCTGCCCAGCAGGTTGAGGTTCGGCCCGTTCAGGACATATATCTGCGAGGCTTTTCGGGCCACGGAATCCCCGGTTAACGCTATGCTCCGGGCCTTATAATGCCCCTTGGCCGATACGGAAACCTCTAAGCGGGATCAGGCTTTATGGCCCTCAACGTGATCGTCAACGGCGAGCCGCGCCATCTGGGCGGGCCCGTGAACGTCCGCGACCTGCTGGTCACGCTCGGACAGGACCCCGCCAAGGTGGCCGTCGAGCGCAATCTGGAGATCGTGCCGCGCTCGGCCTATGCCCAGACCATGGTGAGCGAGGGCGACCGGCTGGAGATCGTGCAGTTCATCGGCGGCGGCAATGCCGAACCGCGACGCGTCGACAAGCCGTTCGTCATCGCGGGCAAGACCTACAAATCGCGCCTCATCGTCGGCACCGGCAAATACAAGAGTTACGAAGAAAATGCCCGCGCGCTGGACGCGAGCGGGGCCGAGATCGTCACGGTCGCCGTGCGCCGCGTCAATCTCAGCGACCCGAACCAGCCGCGGCTGATCGATTTCATCGATCCGAAGAAGGTTACCTACCTGCCCAACACCGCCGGCTGTTTCACCGGCGAGGACGCGGTGCGCACGTTGCGCCTGGCGCGCGAAGCGGGCGGCTGGAGTCTGGTGAAGCTCGAAGTGCTGGGCGAGAAGAAGCTGCTCTATCCCGACATGCTCGAAACCCTGCGCGCTACCGAAATGCTGACGAAGGACGGATTCCAGGTGATGGTCTATTGCAGCGACGATCCCTTGATGGCCAAGCGGCTCGAAGATCTGGGCGCGGTCGCGATCATGCCGCTGGCCTCACCCATCGGTTCGGGCATGGGGATTCAGAGCACGATCAATATCCGCATGATCATCGAGGATGCGAAAGTGCCGGTGATCGTGGACGCGGGTATCGGCACGGCGTCGGATGCCGCGGTGGCGATGGAGCTGGGCTGCGATGCCGTGATCTCGAACACCGGCATCGCGCACGCCGCCAACCCGGTCCTGATGGCGGCGGCGATGAAGCACGCAGTGGAAGCCGGCAGGCTCGCTTATCTTGCCGGCCGCATGCCGCGAAAAGCCTATGCCGATCCGTCCAGCCCGCTGTCGGGACTGATTTGATCGGCATGCCAAAATTCGCGCGTCTGAAGAATATGCCCGCGCACAAAGCACGCTGTTTCTCGGCGCAAATTGGAGCGCTAACTTAGGTCGGTGCGTTCGTCATCTTCGCCAGGCTCTTGTCGTCCAGCGCGCCTTCGCGAATCTTGCCGTTGATGATGAAAGCCGGTGTGCCGTCCACCTTGGCGGCTTCCGCGAGCGTGTGGGCGCGCGCGACGGCGAGGTCGACGGACGAATCGGCCATGTCTGCTTTCAGCTTGGCGACGTCCAGCCCGACCTTGCGTGCCGCGGCATAGATCGCATCTTCGGTTATGGCCCCATCCTCGCCCATGAGCGTGAAATGAAAGGCGACGAATTTGTCGGGCTGGCGTCGCGCCGCCAGCGACGCTCTCGCCGCCAGCACAGCACCCGGGCCGTGCAGCGACGGGATCGGCAATTCGATGAAGGCGAAGCGCGTATTTCTCTTGTGCATTTCGTAGAACTTCTTCACGGCAGGAAGCGATGCACGGCAATAGGGGCAATCATAGTCGTAGAATTCGACCAGCGTGTCCTTGGCGTTCGCCGGCCCGGTGATGAATGCGAGATTCGAGTCGAAGAATACTTTCGGTCCCAGCTTGTCGACCGCGGCCTGCCGCGCCGCGTCCGCATCGTTCTGCTCGTCGCTTTGCAGCTGGTTGGTCATGTCGACGAGGATTTCAGGATGCGCCATGAGGTAATCGCGTATCGAAGGCCCGCTCGCCGGCAGCAGCCCAGATCGCGCCGCACCGAACACGAGCGCAAGCGACAGCACGGCGCCGCCGAAGCCGCCCGCGACGGCGTATTTCCATCCGTCTTTCATGATTCCTCCGACGCAGCGCTCACTCGCGCCTGCGCCGCTGCGGCCCTATCACGGCCATGATGTCGTTGGCGCGTTGCCAGTCCGGCGAGCCCTTCGGCAGGCCTTGCGCGGCAATCGTGGCGAAATGCGCCGCGCCGCCCATGTTGCCGGCGCTGTAGTCGAGTTCGGCGGTCGAAAGATTGGCCATGGGCTCGTTGCCGAGCTGGCTATAGGCTTGCGCTGTTTCATACCAGGCAAACGTGTTGTCGTTCTCCTGCTGCAGCGCGATGCGCAGATTTTCCAGCGCCGGCTTTGCCAGCGCCGGCTTTTCGGTCGCCAATTGCGCGGCGGCGAGATCGATGCGCAGCAGCGGCGCGTCGGGCATCAGATCGACCGACTTCTGATACGGCGCGATACCCTTGTCGGGATGGGCCATCTCGACGTTGATCTGGCCGAGCACTTCCCAGAAATAGGGATTCCTGGGTTCCAGCTTTACGAGCGCATCGATCTCATCCAGCGCCATCTTCATGTTCGGCTGGCGGAAGTAGGCCATCGCGCGGGCATAGTGTCCTTCTTCGCTTTGGTCGGTCATCGGATAGCGCTGCAGCACGGTGTCGGGTTTCGATAGATAGCCCGAGAGCTTGGCCTGGATCATATGGAATTCGTGGATCGCTTCCGGGCTGTCGGGCGCATCCTTATAGGGCGAGGCATCGACCTCGCGCGCCAGCAGATCGATGCGCTCGCGGTCGGCAGGGTGATCCGATATGAACGCCATCTGGTAATAGGCCGACCTGGCATCGTCATTGGCGAATTTTTCGAACACTTCAAGCATGCCGCGTCCGGATTGATGCGTCTTGAGCAGGAACTTCTGACCCATCTGGTCGGCGGTCCCTTCCTGCGTGCGGCTGAACGCCATGAATTGGGACTCCGCCGCCTGCTGACCAAGCATGATCGCGCCCATGCCGGCGTTGCCGCCGCCGCCCGCTGCCATCGCCGCGATGCCGACTGCCATGCCGATCAGCATCGGTATGCTGGCCTTCTGCATCGCGCTCGCGTCGCGGATCAAATGCCCGCCGGCGATATGGCCGGTTTCGTGCGCCAGGATTCCGATCATCTGATTCGGAGTTTTCAACTGGAGGAACGTTCCCGTGTTGACGAGAATGTCTTCTTCCTCGCCTTGCAGCGGACTTTGCGTCGCCGCCGCGTTGATCTCGGGGTCGTTAACGAGGTAAAGCTTGACGGTCGCCGGATCGATGCCCGCGGCGACCAGCAAAGGATCCTCGTAATTTTTCAAGACGCGTTCGATCTCGGTATCCCGGATCAGCTCGACGTCCTGGGCCAAGGCCGGCTGAACGCCGACGCTGACGAACAATAGCGTCGCAATGGCGAATCCGGCCGTGCGAGTGGCCTCTTTCCAAACGCGGCGAATGAACTGAATGGTCGTCAAAGGGTTGCAAAAGGCCAAGGCTTGAACTCTCCTCTCCCCCGCGATCTTCATCCCGCCGGGACGGTAGGTGCGCATCGGGCGGGCGTCAACGGAAACGGGCGCGTCCGCTGCCCCAGCAGTAACCACTATAGGAAATTGGTCGAAATTCATGCTCCCAATCCATCGCCTTGCCGGCATCGCCGGTCTCGTTTTCCTTACGGCTTGTTCATCTGACAGCGACCAGCCTGCGGCCTCCTTGGGCGGCGGCTATGTTGTCGGCGATGAGCCGTTCGCGGTTAACACGGGGGCATCGATCCTGGCGCAGGGCGGCAGCGCGGCCGATGCCGCGACCGCCATGTATTTCGCCATGGTTGCGACCTATCCCGTGGCGGCCGGACTTGGCGGCGGCGGAGTTTGCGTCGTGCACGATCAGGCGAGCGGCCAGGACGAGGCGTTCGAATTTCTCGCGCGCGATGCGGCAGGCGGTGGCGCATTCGCGATGCCGGGAAACGTGCGGGGCTTCGCGGCGCTGCAAACCGCTTACGGCCGGCTGCCGTGGCAGCGCGACGTGTCGCCGGGCGAAGGCTATGCCGCGACCGGCTTTCCGATTTCGCGCGCACTTAGCGCCCGTCTTGTATCGAGCCAGGATCTGATCCGGCTCGATGCCGGATTGGCGTCGGAATTCCTGGACGAGTCCGGCAAGGTCAAGTCAGCCGGCGCAGTGGTTTCGAACACCGCGCTCGCCGAAACTCTCGCGGCGATCCGCGTAGAGGGCTCGAACGGATTTTACCGCGGTCCCGTGGCGCAGAAGATCGCGAGTTATGCACCGACCCAAGGCGGCACGGTTTCGTTGGCCGAGCTGGACGCCTATGCCGCGCACCGCGAATCCGCGCGCGTCGTGCCGCTTGGTGATGCACTCGGTTACATGCCGCCCGATCGCGTCGGCTCGGGAACGTTTGCCAGCGCGCTTCTCTCGCAGCTCGTCGACGCCCAAGGCAACGTTGTCGCCAGCGAGAACCCCGGCACGACCGCGGAAGCCACCAAGACGACGCTGGAGAAATTCGGCATCGCGGCCTTGCCCAAGGATCTAGGCGCCACCGGTTTTGCCGCACTCGACAATAACGGTCAGGCCGTGGCCTGCGCCGTAACCATGAACGGTCCTTTCGGTTCCGATCATACCGTGCCGGGAACGGGCGTTACCTTGGCGCGTGCCCCATCATCCGGATCGGCGGGTTTGTCGGCCGCATTCCTGACGCCGGTCATCGCGACGCAGGGCCGTGGCGGCGCGATTTCGCTGGCCGGCGCCGGCGCCGGAGGACCGAATGGCACGGCCGCGATCGCTTACGCACTCGTCAAGCTCGCGCACGGCCAGGACATGACGCAACAGGGCGTCGTGTTGTCGACCGGTATCGCGCCTTACGACACGGTCAACGTCATCGCCTGCCAGGGCGGCACCTGCGCCACGCTGCCAGATCCAGGCGCCAGCGGTCTGGGCGCCGCGGCCGGCAATACGGCCGGCAACCAGTAGCGTTCAGCCGTCCGAACGGAATGTGCGCTGCCACCAGCCCTTGCGGACCGGTTGTGACGGATCGTTGGCCGCCTCCGGTGGCTTCGCGCGCGATTGCTCGGCCGACAAGGACCACACGGGCTCCGAGGGCGCGTTCGGAACTGCGATGGGCGCGGTTTCGATCGCGGTGACCAGCACGTCGGCTTCGATCCCAACATCGGCCGTGCCGGTGACCGGTTCGCTCATGTCGCGGACGCTGCTGTCGACCGGGACACCCTCGAGCTGGGATGCCGGATCGGTTGCGCCGAAACGCTCGCCTTCGCGCCCGCCACGGCGGCCACGCCGGCGGCGGCGACGCTTGCGATGCGTGCCGTCACCCGGGACGCTTTCGCCCTGCGCGCCGTTGCCGGAAAATCCATTGTTGTGGGCGGCGGGAGCCATTGCGGCCGGCGCTTCCAAAGCCGGATCCATCGGCGTCGTGTCGGGAATGCCATCGTCGATGCCGTAACGGTCGTCCGCGATCTGCACGGGCGGCGACGGCTGGTTGGCCGCAACCGGCTCGCGATCGCGTCCGCGGCGGCGTCTGCGGCGACGGCGTCGTCCGCCGCCTTCGCCGTTCTGAGCTGGGTGCCCGTCAACTGCCGGCCGCGGTTCGGTATGCGTCAGATCCTGATGCTCGACCTCGTCCTCTTCGACGTCTTCGGACATGTCGGCCGGCGCCTCGACGATGGTCTCGGGCGGCGGCGGCAGGTCGGTCGGGAAGAATTTGCGATCTTCGGGCGCGCGCACCCCGGTGCGCTCGATCTCGAAATTGCCCGCGAGCACATCTTCCTTCGGGATAAAGGCGACGGCCATGCCGTAATCGGTTTCTATGCGCGCCAGCTCGCGGCGCTTTTGATTGAGCGCATAGATCGCGACTTCGTTCGGCACGCGCACGATGACGGCCGAGGCGCGCTGGCGCTGGCCCTCTTCGTCGAGCGCACGCAGCACACGCAACGCGGTGGATTCCACGGAACGCACGATGCCTTGGCCGCCGCAATGCGGGCACGGCACGGTGGAACCGGCGATCACGCCTGCGCGCAGGCGCTGTCGAGACATCTCGAGCAATCCGAACTGGCTTATCTTGCCGATCTGGATGCGCGCGCGATCGTTTTTCGTCGCGTCGCGGATGCGCTTCTCGACGTTGCGGTCGTTGCGGCTGTCCTCCATGTCGATGAAGTCGATCACGATCAGGCCGGCAAGGTCGCGCAAGCGCAGCTGGCGGCCGACTTCGTCCGCCGCTTCGAGGTTTGTCTTGTGCGCGGTCTCCTCGATCGAATGCTCGCGCGTGGCGCGGCCGGAGTTCACGTCGATGGAAACCAGCGCTTCGGTCTGGTTGATGACGATGTAGCCGCCGGATTTGAGCGTGACGGTCGGCTGGAACATCGCGTCGAGCTGCGCTTCGATGTGATGACGCTGGAAGAGCGGCACCGGCTCCTTGTACTGCTTCACGTTCTTGGCATGGCTCGGCATGAGCATGCGCATGAAGTCCTTGGCGTTGCGATAGCCGTCGTCGCCCTCGACCACCACCTCCGCCACGTCCTTGTTGTAGAGATCGCGGATGGCGCGCTTGATCAGGTCGCCTTCCTCATAGACGCAGGCCGGCGCGTTCGATTTGAGCG
>DATNNS010000394.1:0-2455 GCA_035601715.1 Rhizomicrobium sp. | reverse complement strand
TCTCCGAAGACATGCTCAAGCGCGCCCTGAATGTCGGTTTCTCCGGCGGCGAAAAGAAGCGGCTGGAAATCCTTCAGATGTCGCTGTTCGAACCCAAGCTCGCCATTCTGGACGAAACCGATTCCGGCCTCGATATTGACGCCCTGAAACTGGTGGCAGAAGGCGTCAATGCCTTGCGCGATCCCAGGCGCGCCATGCTGGTGATCACCCATTACCAGCGCCTGCTGGATTACATCGTGCCCGACCGCGTCCATGTGCTGTCCTCGGGGCGCATCATCAAGGAAGGCGGCAAGGAACTGGCGCATGAGCTCGAGGCCAAGGGCTACGAGCAGATCGTCAAGGACGCGGCATGAACGCGCCCGCACCCCTGCTCGATGCGCGCCGCGCCAAGGCCGCGGAAAGCTTCCGCGTGCAGGGCGTGCCCCACCGCCGCGTCGAGGCGTGGAAATACAGCGACCTGCGGGCCGTGCTCGACGCCCACCGCGTCACCGAGGGCGGCGCCGCGCGCTGGACGTTCGACGCGCTTCCCAAGGAATTCGAATTCTTCGCTCTGTCGTCCGCCGCCGACGCGCCCGGCTGGGTGCAACAGCGCCTCGGCACGCTCGGCAATAGCGGGGCGATGGAAGCCGCGTCCCTGGCCTGCGCACGCAGCGGTTTTGCGCTGCGCGTTCCGCGCGGCGAGGCCGGGCAGGTTCGCATGCGTCTCGCGGGTGCGGGGCAGGCGCGCGCGCTGATCGTGGTCGAGGACAACGCTTCGTTGACGCTCGTCGAGGATGCCGACACGATCTCCGGGTTCCAGAACGTCGGCATGGAAATCGTTCTCGCGCCGCATGGGCAGTTCACGCATATCCGCCAGACGCCGCAGGATACCGCTGCGGTTCGCGTCTGCGAGATCGCGGCGCGCGTCGCGCAGGGCGCCGTCTATCGCGCCCATCTCGCCGATTTCGGCGGCAAGCTGTCTCGCACCGAACTGTATGTCGCGCTCGAGGGCGAGGGCGCGCAGGCGCATCTCTCCGGCGTCGGCGTGCTGGGCGAGGGTCATGCCGATGTCACCACCCATGTCGATCATGCGGTCGGCAACACGCTGAGCACGCAGCTGTTCAAGAATATCGCCGGCGGCCATTCGCGCGCGGTTTATCAGGGCAAGGTCACGGTGCGCCCCAGCGCCAACGGATCGGACAGCCGGCAGACGGCCAAGGGGCTGCTGCTCGGCACACGCGCCGAGATCGATCTGAAGCCCGAACTCGAAATCCTCGCCGACGACGTCAAATGTGCCCACGGTGCGGCGGTCGGCGATCTGGACGTGGAGTCGCTCTTCTACCTTCGTTCGCGCGGCATCCCGGAAGCCGAGGCGCGCGCTCTGCTGATGCGCGCCTTCATCGGCGACGCCATGGACCAGATCGCGGATGACGCGATCCGCGCCGCGCTGTGGCAATCCGTCGAACCGGCGCTGGCGCGCGCGACGGAAGCGGCGCCATGAACGCCCCGGCCAAGATCGCCACCTTCGATCCGTCCGCCGCGCGCGCGGATTTCGCGATCCTGTCGCGCGAGGTCTATGGCAAGCCGCTCGTCTATCTCGACAGCGCGGCCTCGGCGCAGAAGCCGCGCCAGGTGCTGGACGCGATGCACGATTTCGCCACGACCGAATACGCCAATGTCCATCGCGGGGTGCATTATCTCTCCGCCGCCGCGACCGGGCGTTACGAGGCCGCGCGCGAGACCGTGCGGCGCTTCCTCAATGCCGCGCATGCCGACGAGATCGTCTTCACCAAGGGCGGCACCGAGGCGATCAACCTGGTTTCCTATTCTTATCTGAGCCCCCATATCCAACCGGGCGACGAGATCGTGCTCACGGTGATGGAGCATCATTCCAACATCGTGCCGTGGCATTTCCTGCGCGAGCGCCACGGCGCGGTGCTGCGCTGGGTCGATGTGCACGACGACGGCTCGCTCGATGCCGACGCCGTCAACGCCGCGATCGGCGCGAAGACGAAGCTGGTCGCCGTCACCCATATGTCCAACGTGCTGGGCACCGTGACGCCGCTGAAGGAGATCGTCGCCCGCGCCCACGCCAAGGGCGTGCCGGTGCTGGCGGACGGTTGCCAGGGCGCGGTGCACGCGCGCGTGGACGTGCGCGACCTCGATGTCGATTTCTACGCGCTGACCGGCCACAAGCTCTACGGCCCCACGGGCATCGGCGCGCTCTATGCCAGGCGCGCGCATCTGAAAGCGATGTGCCCGTTCAACGGCGGCGGCGAGATGATCCGCGAGGTCACGCGCGACGCCGTCAGCTATGCCGATCCGCCCGCCCGCTTCGAAGCCGGCACGCCGCCGATCATCGAGAGCGTCGGGCTCGCGGCGGCGATCGATTATCTTTCCGCGCTGGATCGCGAGGCCGTCGCGGCACATGAGCACGACCTGCTCGCCCGGGCCCGCGAGGCGGTGGGTCGCTTCA
>DATNNS010000393.1:0-5953 GCA_035601715.1 Rhizomicrobium sp. | reverse complement strand
CTGCTGCTCGGCGGCGGGGCAACAGCCAAGACGCCCGCCTACATCACCGCCGCCATCGCCGACAAGAACCGTCCCGCGGAAGACACCGCGCGCGATGCCGACCGCAAGCCGGCCACGATGCTCGCATTCGCCGGCATCAGGCCGGGCTCCGTCGTCGTCGATCTCATTCCGGGCAAAGGCTATTTCACGCGCATCTTCGCCGCCGCGGTGGGGCCGAAGGGCCACGTCTATTCCTACGAGGCCAGCGAATTCGACGGCGTCTACAAGAGCCATCATGTCGATGTGCCGACCGGAACGGTTCCCAACTATCCCAACGCGACCTATATCCACGCGCCCGCGGCCTCGATGGTCGTGCCGGAATATGCCGATGTGATCTGGACCTCGCAGAACTATCACGACCTGCATGACAAGTTTGCCGGTCCCGTCGACATCGCGGCATTCAACAAGGCGGTGTATGCCGCGTTGAAGCCCGGCGGCGTGTTCGTCGTGCTCGACCATGCCGCGCTACCGGGCTCCGGCCTTGCCGCCACCGACACGCTGCACCGCATTGATCCTGCGGCGGTGAAGACGGAAGTCGAGGCGGCCGGATTCAAGTTCGTTGGCGAGAGCAAGGTGCTGCGCAACCCCGCCGATCCGCACACGGCGCTTGTCTTCGACAAATCGATCCGCGGCCATACGGACCAGTTCATCTACAAATTCCAGAAGCCGAAAAGATAAAATATCAACGCAAACTTGTCATTCCCGGCCGAGCGAAGCGGAGCGAGGGGAAGGGAATCCAGGCCGCTACGCACCGACGGTGCTCAACCGCCTAGGTCCCCTTCCCTCGGCGCGAAGACGCGCCTCACCGGGGATGACAATTTTTTGATCTCCATATAGTTGCTGCTTGATCGGACCGGCAATGCGGATAACTGTCGACGGCAATGAGCGGTCCGGATCTCCTTATCGCGTTCATGAGCATCGCCGTGGCGTTCGCGGGCTTCACCGGCGTCGTCGCGCTGATCGATCGCCGGGCGGCGCATGTCTCGCGTCATGTTGTTTCCTTTCGCGTGCGCTTTCTCATCATCGCCGTGAACGTCGTCCTTGTGCTGGGCGCGTTGCCGCTTTTGCTCGTCGCATTCGGGGTACCCGAGGAACTCGCCTGGCGGATTTCCTGCGGCGCACTGGCGCTCGGCGGCGCCGGCTATCTGTTCGGAATGATCAGGATGCGGTCCAGGCTTACGCCGGAGCAGCTTGAAGGATTGAGCGCGGCACAGTTCAACGCGATCGTCCCGCCCGGCGTGCTGTGCGTTGTCGCGGCGCTGGTCGCCGCTGC
Organism: Rhizomicrobium sp.; assembly: GCA_035601715.1. Classification (GTDB taxonomy): domain Bacteria; phylum Pseudomonadota; class Alphaproteobacteria; order Micropepsales; family Micropepsaceae; genus Rhizomicrobium. Next base: position 4,641 of record DATNNS010000393.1, on the reverse strand, counting down.
CGGCTTTATTCCGGTTCACGGGACCTATCTGCTTGGCGTCTTCTATTTCCTGATGGGCATCGCATCCCTGTTCCTGAGATTGGTGTTCATGCTCGACGACAGCACGCGCGACCGTTAGACCGCTCAGGTCACGCGCGCGCGCGCATGGAATTGCGGCGCGTCCCAGCTTCGGGTCTGCATGATGTCGCGCAGCACGGCGACCGCGTCCCACAACTCCGCGAAGCCCAGATACAGCGGCGTGAAGCCGAAGCGCACGATATCGGGCGCGCGGAAATCGCCGATCACGCCGCGCCCGATTAGCGCCTGCATGATCGGCGAGCCATGGTCATGCGCATAGGTGATCTGGCTGCCGCGCCCGCCGGGTCCGTCCTGCGAGGCGAGCGCGAAACCGTGACCCGCCAGTTCCTGCTCCATCAGCGCCGCGAAGACATCGAACTGCCTCAGGGCTTTGGCATGCAGCAGCGCGACCGGCGCCTCGCGCGCGAGATCGACGCCGACTTCGAGCGCCGCCAGGCTCAGGATAGGCGGCGTGCCGACCGCCGCGCGCGCGATGCCGGGCGACGGCGCATAGCTTTCGTCGAACGCGAACGGCGCGGCATGGCCGAACCAGCCGGAGAGGACCGGCGCGAATTTGTCCTGATGCTTGTGCGCAATCGAAATGAACCCCGGCGCGCCCGGCCCGCCGTTGAGGAATTTGTAGCCGCAGCCGACCGCGAAGTCGTAATCGGCGCGCGCGAGGTCAACCGGTACCGCGCCGGCGGAATGGCATAGATCCCATACGACCAATGCGCCTTTCGCATGCGCCGCGCGCGTCACCGCTTCCATGTCGTAGAGGAAGCCCGTGCGATAGCTCGCATGGGTGAGCATCACGACGGCGACGTCTTCGGTGATGCAGCCGGGAAAATCCTTCGGCTCGGCGAGGCGCAATCGATGCCCCTGGCCCAGCCGCGCGATCAGTCCTTGTGCCATATAGAGATCGGTCGGGAAATTGCCGCGCTCCGACAGGATGACCTTGCGGCCGCCGTTGATCTGCAACGCCGCCGACAGCGCTTTGAACAGATTGATCGAGGTGGAGTCGGCAACGATGGTCTCGCCATCGCCGGCCCCGATCAGCCGCCCGATCTTGGCCCCGATGCGCGCCGCCATGTCGAACCAGCCATGCTTGTTCCAGCTCGTGATGAGATCGCCGCCCCACTCCTCGCGCAGCACGCGCGCGACGCGGTCGGGCGTGGCCTTGGGCAGCGCGCCCAGCGAGTTGCCATCGAGATAGATGACGCCCTCGGGCAGCGCGAACCGCGCGCGGAAATGCGCGAGCGGGTCGTTCCTGTCGAGGGCTTCAAGATCGGCGCGGGTAAGGGGCATTCCAATCACCTCCCCCTTGCGGGGAGGTGATTCACTCCGCCGCCGCCGCTCTTGCGATCACCCGCGCGATGTCCTTGTTCCTGGCGTCGAACTGCTTGGCGATGTCTTCGTCGTTGTCCTGCAACGCTTGCACATCCGTCTTGGCGTATTCCATCACGCCCATTTCGGTGTAGCCGTTGCGGATGTGATCGCCCCACAGCCCGATGTCCTTCACGATGGGCACGATGCGGGTGAACAGCGAATTGCGGAAGCGTTCCATGAATCCGCTTTCGTACATGGATTGCGCGCATTCCTCGATCGGCAGGCCGAGATTCTGCCACAGCTCCACCGCGTCGAAGCGGTCGCGCATCAGATAGCAGGCTTCGAGCAGGAATTCCTCGCGCTCGTTGCGCTCTTTCTGCGTCAGTTGCGGATAGTAATCGCGCAGCGCCAGCCGCCCGAATGCGACATGGCGGGATTCGTCCTGCATCACATAGGCGTTCACCTGCGCGCACAGCTGGTTCTGCGCGTGGTCGCGGATCTGGCCGAACGCGGCCAGCGCCAGGCCCTCGATCACCACCTGCATGCCGAGATAGGTCATGTCCCAGCGGCTGTCGCGTAGTGTCTGGTCGATCAGTTCCTTGAGCGGCTTGGTCATCGGATAGGCGACGCCGAATTTCGTCAGCAGGCGCTTGTACGCCTCGACATGGCGCGCTTCGTCGATGGTCTGCGTCGCCGCGTAGAATTTGGAGTCCGCGTCGGGCACCTGCGTCACGATCTTGGCGGCGCAGATCAGCGCGCCCTGCTCGCCCTGCATGAACTGTGACAGCTGCCAGGCCTGGAAATGGCGGCGCACCGTCGCCTTTTCCTTGTCGCTCATTTTCAGGTAGCAGCCGGCCATGTGGATCGGCAGCGACTCCTCGGGCATCTGCTCGGGATTGTCCTCGTCGAGCTCCTGGCTCCAGTCGATGCGCGTGGCGGCGTCCCACTGCATCTCCTTGCCCTTCGCATAGAGGCCCATCATGCCGGCACGGCCGTCGTCGTAATCCCAGTTGAAGGCGACGTCGAAATCCTGCGGCACCGACCAGGTCGAGCCTTCGGTGCTGAGCGTGTAGAGATCCTTGAACGGCATAGCGGCCTCCTCCCGATTATTTTTATGGTCCGATTATGCCAGATCGGCGTAAAACCGTGAAATCGGGCTTTCCCGCCCTTCAGGAACAGCGCGATGACCAGCCTCAAAAAACGCCTTTCCGCTCTCGGAATCGGCGCGCTATTGTTGGCGCTGGGCGGTTGCTCGCCGGCCCTGCTCAACCTGTTCGTGCCGTCCAGCGGCTCTGCCGTCCACGACGACATCGCCTTCGGCAGCGATCCGCGCCAGAAGCTCGACATCTATGTCCCGGACGGGCTGAGCAAGCCGGCGCCGGTGCTGCTGTTCTTCTACGGCGGCAGCTGGCAGTTCGGCGCCAAGGACCAGTATCGCTGGCTCGGCCAGACCTTTGCCGCGCAAGGTATCGTCACGGTGATCGCCGATTACCGGATCTACCCGCCGGCGCATTTTCCCGATTTCGTGGACGATGCGGCGCAGGCGCTGCGCAAGGTGCATGAGACCATCGCGAGCTACGGCGGGGATCCGACGCGCATCTTCGTCGCGGGTCATTCGGCCGGCGCCTACAACGCGGTGATGCTCGCCTCCAATCCCAAATATCTGCGCGATGCGGGCGGCGACCCGTCGTGGATCCGCGGCGCCATCGGCATCGCCGGGCCTTACGATTTCCTGCCCATGACCGATCCCAACATCATCGCGATCTTCGGCGGCCCCAGCGTGCCCGCGACCCAGCCGATCAACTTCATCGACGGCAAGCGGCCGCCGATGCTGCTGGCCGCCGGCACCGCGGACGAGACGGTCTCGCCCGGCAACACCGAGCGCATGACCCAGAAGTTGAAAGCCAACGGCAGCGAGGTGCAGGAGATTCTCTACCCCGGCGTCGGCCACACCGGCATCCTGCTGTCGCTGGCTCCCGGCTTCCGCGGCAAGACCACCCTGCGCGAAGACATGGTGGGCTTCATCCGGTCGCATTGACGCTCGGCCGGGATGACAATCTGGCTCGGGAACTTTTCCGCCCTCGCAAAGTTATCGCCTTGTCATTTGATGGGGAACTTCCATGCTTCGCTGGGCCGTCATCTTCCTGATCCTGGGTCTCGTCGCAGGCGTTCTGGGCTTTACCAGCATCGCGGGCGCCTCGATCGCGATCGCCAAATTCCTGTTCTTCCTGTTCGTCGCGATCTTCGTGATCCTGCTGGTCTTGGGACTCACCGCGGCGCGAAAGGTCACGGGCGGCTGACGGCGTCATGGGCGTTTTCCATTATAGCCTGAGACCGCAGCAGCCCTGGCCCAAGGAAAAGCGACTAAGCGACATCCGCTGGGCGCTGGCGGCGCTCGATCCCGGCGCGCATTTGCGCTGCGGCGCGTTCGCGGCATCCGACGGCGCCGACGTTCCCTATCGCTACTGGGCGGCAAGCGAGCCGCGCGCGGCGTTGCTGCTGCTGCACGGCGCCTGCGACTATGCCGGCGCGTTCGACGAAATCGCGCCGCGCCTCGCCCGCCGCGGCTTCACTTGCCTGGCCTATGACCAGCGCGGTTTCGGCGCCACCGCCTCGCGCGGCAGTTGGGGCGGCGTCGACCGCATGGTCGACGACGTTGCCGATGCGGCCGCGTTCCTGCGCAAGCGCGCAGGCCGCGAGCTTCCCCTGTTCATCATGGGCGAAAGCATGGGCGGCGCGGTCGCGGTGCATGCGGCGGCGAAATACCCCGACGCCGGTATCGCGGGGCTGGTGCTCGTCGCCCCCGGCGCGCTGGCCTCGTTCTTCTGGCGCATCCTCTACAGCTGGGCGGCGCGGCTGATGGGCCTGTTCGCGGGCAATTCCGAAGTGGTGTTCGAGCGCGTCAGCGGCTGGGAATTGTCGCCCTCCGCCGCGATCCGCCTGATCGGCGATCCGCTGGTGATGAGCGGCATCAGACCGGAGGTGTTCGCGGGGCTCGTGGCACTCGGGTGCGGCTCGGTGACGGAGGCGCGCGCGGTGCACGTTCCTGTCCTGACCTTGGTGGCGGCGCGCGACGACGTGTTGCGACAGGCCTGCATTCGCCACCTGCACGACAATCTGGCCGGCGAGAAGACCTGGCTGGTGGTGGCCGACGCGCCGCATCTGCTGCTGCATTGGCGGCGCGGCGAGAGCGTGCTGCGCGAGGCGCGGCACTGGATTCTTAACCGCCTGATGACCGTTCCGCAGACCTCGATCATT
>DATNNS010000392.1:0-2598 GCA_035601715.1 Rhizomicrobium sp. | reverse complement strand
GATCCGGTAGGCGAGGCGCACGACGGGGCTCGCTTCGGATTGCACGTCCACCGGCCGCCACGGGTCGGGCTCCGGCGTCTTGGCGGGCGACAGCGCCGGCCAGAATTCGACCCGGCCCTTGGCGTCCGCGCGGTGCGCGTCATGCGCCACCGCGCTGCCGTCAGACGTCACGCCCTCGCGCGTCGCCGGATCGGCGAACACCTGGTCGACGAAGGTGAGGATCTCCGGCGCCGAGCGGCGCGATGTCGACAGCCGCGTGTCGGCGAAGGCGTGGGTGCCTTCCACCGCGCGCTCCGCGAAAAAGCGGCGGTTGATCTCGAACTCGCGCGGATCGGCGCCCTGGAAGCTGAAGATGGATTGCTTCTCGTCACCGACCGCGAAGATCGTGCGCGGCGGTAGCGACATGTCGCGCCGGCCGGCACCGACGAAGAACTCCTCCGTCAGCCGCCGCACGATGGCCCATTGTTGCGGGCTGGTGTCCTGCGCCTCGTCGATCAGCACATGATCGATGCCGCCGTCGAGCTTGTAGAGCACCCAGGCGGCGGCATCCGTCTTGTCGAGCAGACGCAAGGTTTGCGCGATCAGATCGTCATAGTCGAGTGCGCCGCGGGCCCGCTTGGCTTTGGCATATTCCTCGCCGGCCGCCATCGCGAGCGTGAGCGCGGCCTCGGCCAGCGAAGCGGCATGGGCGGCGCGGCAACGCTCCTCCGCCTCGAGGAAGCGCACGGCCAGCATCTGCAGATCGTCGAGCAGCTGGGGCGACGCATCGGCCAGCGCCTTGGTCGCGAGCGAGGCGCGGCCTTCGCCGGCGGTGGTGAGGAACGCCTTGCGGAAACCGTCGAGCGATTGCTCTTCCAGCCCGCGCAACAGATGGCGCGCCCGTTCGTGATCGGTCTTCTTGCCGGAGGCGAGCCAGGAAATGATCGCGCGCACGTTCTTCTCGTCGAGCGCGGCGCAAAATTCGTGCGACACGCTCTCCATCGTGTCGTCCGCACCCGCGCCATGGGCACGGCGCAGGGTCGCTTCCAGCCCGTCGGGCGCCAGCTCGGCCAGGAATCGTTCCAGCTTGCGCCGGTCGCCGCCCAGCGCCGCTTCGAGCACCTGATGCAGCCGGAATTCGCTGGTTTGCGTCACCAGGTGCGCGGCCGCGCGCGCCAGTTTTTCCTCGCCGGCGCCGGCGCGCTCCAGCACGCGCGCGCGCGCCTCGCCCATCAGTTCGCGCGTCGTCTGGTCGTCGAGCACCCGGAAGGACGGCGGAACATCGGCCTCGAGCGGAAAGCGCGCCAGCAGGTATTGGCAGAACGAATGGATGGTCTGGATCTTCAAACCGCCCGGCGTCTCGAGCGCCTGCGCGAACAGGCGCCGCGCGCGACGCAGCCCGTCCGCGTCCGGCGGTGCCGCGCCGATGTCGGCGATGTGTTTGGCCAGCGCCGCGTCGCCCAGCATCGCCCAGGAGCCGAGCTGGTCGAAAAGCCGGCCTTGCATCTCCGCCGCCGCGGCTTTGGTGTAGGTGAGACACAAGATTCGCTCAGGTTTCGCGCCGTCCAGCAGCAGGCGCGTCACGCGGTTGGCGAGCGTATAGGTCTTGCCGGCGCCGGCATTGGCCGACACCCAGGCCGAGCGGCGCGGATCGGAGGCGGCGAGCGCGTCGCTCATTCGTCCTCCTCCCAGCCGGCCAGCGACCATTCGCGCACTCGCGCGAGATGATCGTAGTCGCCCGCGCGGTCGGCGCGGAACGGCATCACGCGCGGCAGATAGGGCGTGTCCACGCTGTCGAACTCCGCGATGCGCGCGAGCAGTTTTTCTTCGGCTTCCTTGACCAGCGCCACGATGTCGCCGTCGACCGCGCGCAACTCGCCCGCATCCTCGCCGCCGCTGAAGCGGATATAGAGCAGCTCGTTGGCGATCATCTTGCCCAGGCCCTCGAACCCGCCCTCCGCCAGGATGGCGCCTTCGAGCGGAAGTTGGGGCGCGAGCAGGGTGCGCACCTGTTTCTTGCTCGGCGGGTTGCCGGTCTTGTAGTCGATGATCGCGCCGCCGCCGCTCTTGAGCGCATCGATCCGGTCGGCGCGGCAGCGCAGGATGAATTCGCCGGCCGGTCCGGCGAAGGCGCGCCGGCCCTTGATCTCGACATGCGATTTCGCGATCGTCTGGCGACGGACCCGCTCGATGCCGACGAACCAGCGCGCTGCGCGTGCGAAACGGGGCCGCCACAGCGCGAGCGCCGATTTGGGAACGCCGGTATCGCGGAAAACCTGATCCGCGATCTCGATCAGCTGCCGCTCGGCATCGGCGGGCAGCGCCTCGCCGAATTTGCGCAGGAACAATTCGAGCGACAGATGCACCGCATTGCCGCGCTCCAGCGCGCCGATCTCCGCGTCGAGCGGATCGAGCGGCTCCAGCGCGAGCACGCGCCGGGCATAGATCGCATAGGGATCGCGCAGCCAGGTCTCGATCTCCGTGACCGACAGGCTGCGCGGGCGCGCCGCGACGGCGGGACGCGGGGCAGGGCGTTTCATGCGCTCCCCCGGCGCATCCGGCGCGTTCAGCTGGCGGGCATGATCGATATAGTCCGTCTCGCTGGCCAGCTTGACGTCG
>DATNNS010000391.1:0-8753 GCA_035601715.1 Rhizomicrobium sp. | reverse complement strand
CCCGCAGATGGCGGCGGGCGCCCTGCCGCACAAATTCCGCGTCGAATCCGCCGACCTCAAGCGGCTGATCGACAAGACCAAGTTTGCGATCTCCACCGAGGAGACGCGCTTCTACTTGAACGGCATCTACATCCACGCCGCCAAGGAGGGAAAGACCAAGGCGTTGCGCGCCGTTGCGACCGACGGGCACAGGCTCGCGCGTTTCGAGCTCGACCTGCCGGATGGCGCATCGGACATGCCCGGCGTGATCGTGCCGCGCAAGACCGTGACGGAGCTGCGCCGCCTGCTCGACGATGCGGAAGGCGCCATCGACGTGGCGCTGTCGGACACCAAGATCCAGTTCATGAGCGACGGGGTTGAGCTCACCTCCAAGCTGATCGACGGCACCTTCCCGGACTATCAGCGCGTGATCCCCAGCGGCAACGACAAGGCGCTGTCGCTGGATTCCAAGGAGTTCGCGCAATCGGTGGATCGCGTCTCGACCATTTCGGCGGACAAGACCCGCGCGGTGAAGCTCAATGTCGCCAAGGACAAGCTGACACTCACCGTCATCAATCCGGATTCGGGCACCGCGACGGAAGAACTCGGCGCGACCTACAACGCGGCGGCGATCGAGATCGGCTTCAACGCGCGCTACCTGCTCGACATCACGGGCCAGATCGAGGGCAAGAAGGTGCGCTTCCTGCTGTCGGACGCGGGCTCGCCCACCATCATCGAGGACACCGACGACAACCGCTCGCTCTACGTCCTCATGCCGATGCGGGTGTGACGCGTTGACGAATTTGTCCCACATGCGCCCCGCCGGCGCGGCACAGCCATTGCCGGCCCTTGCCGTCACGCGGCTGATGCTGACCAATTTCCGCTCCTATGCGAGCGGCGAGATTGCCGTCAGCGGACGGCCGGTGGTGCTGGCTGGGCCCAACGGCGCGGGCAAGACAAACATCCTCGATGCGATCTCGCTGCTGTCGCCGGGCCGCGGGCTGCGCGGCGCCAGGCTCTCCGAGCACACCCGCAAGGGACCGGCTGCCCCCGGCGAAGCGCTGTGGGCGGTCGCCGCGACCGTCACGCAAGGCGAGCAGGCCTATGAGATCGGCACGGGATTGACGCTCGGCCCCAATGGCGGCGAACGGCGGCAGGTGCGGCTCAACGGCGCGCCGGCGCAGGGCTCGGCCGACCTCGCCGAAGTGATCCAGATGGCGTGGCTGACGCCCGCAATGGACCGGCTGTTCATCGAAGGCGCGAGCGGACGGCGGCGCTTCCTTGACCGTCTCGTATTCGGCTTCGAGCCCGGCCATGCGCGCACCGCGACGCGCTACGAAACCGCGATGCGCGAGCGGGCGCGGCTTTTGAAATTCGGCCCGCGCGATCCGGCCTGGCTCGACGGACTGGAAGCCGAGATGACGGTCGCGGGCATCGCGCTCGCGGTCAGCCGCGCCGAAACGGTCGCGCGTCTCAACCGGGCGCTCGCCGCGCGCGGCGAAGCGGGCGCGTTCCCCAGCGCGCAGCTGGCGCTCTCCGGCGATGCCGATGCGCTGCTTGCCGAACTGGGCGACGGTGCCGCCGAGGCGTTCCGCGCCAATTTCGCCCGCGCGCGAATCCGCGACGCGGAAGCAGGACGCACCAGCTTCGGCCCGCATCTCTCCGATCTCTCGGTGCGCCATACCGCCAAGCGCGCCGACGCCGCGGAATGCTCGACCGGCGAGCAGAAGGCGCTGCTGATCTCCATCGTGCTTGCGCATGCCTGGGAGCTTTCCCATATCAGGAGCGGCCGCGCGCCGGTGCTCCTGCTCGACGAGATCGCGGCCCATCTCGACGCCACGCGCCGTTCGGCCTTGTTCGAGGAGATCCTCGCGCTCGGCGCCCAGGCCTGGATGAGCGGCACGGATATCGAGATGTTCGCGGCGCTCGGCGACAGCGCCGATATTTTCGAAGTCGCGGATTCGCAGCTTCGCCCTCTTTCCGGTTGGTGCGTATGAACGACGAAACCCCGCCCGAGTACAACGCCGACAGCATCAAGGTGCTGAAGGGGCTCGACGCCGTGCGCAAGCGGCCGGGCATGTATATCGGCGACACTGACGATGGCTCGGGCCTGCATCACATGGTGCACGAAGTCGTCGACAATGCGATCGACGAGACGCTGGCCGGCTATGCCGATCGCATCGACGTTATCCTGAATCCCGACGGCTCCTGCACCGTGCGCGACAACGGCCGCGGCGTGCCCACGGGGATCCACGAAGGCGAAGGCGTCAGCGCCGCCGAAGTGATCATGACCCAGCTTCATGCCGGCGGAAAGTTCGAGCAGAACGCCTACAAGGTCTCCGGCGGCCTGCACGGCGTCGGCGTCAGCGTCGTCAACGCGCTCAGCGAATGGCTCGACCTGCGCATCTGGCGCGATGGCAAGGAGCATTACATGCGCTTCCGCGACGGCGAGCCCGAAGCGCCGCTTGCGGAAGTGGGGCCTTCCGGCGGCAAGCGCGGCACCGAAGTGACTTTCCTGCCCTCGACCAAGACCTTCACCAAGACGGAATTCGATTACGCCACGCTCGAGCACAGGTTGCGCGAACTCGCCTTCCTCAATTCCGGCGTGACCATCGTGCTGGCCGACCGGCGCGGCGTCGAGAAGAAGGAAGTCACGCTGCACTATGACGGCGGCTTGCGGGAATTCGTGCGCTATCTCGACCGCACCAAGAACTCGCTGATCTCCGCGCCCATCATGCTGTCGTCGGAGCGCGACGGCATGACGGTGGAAGCGGCGCTGACCTGGAACGACTCCTACCACGAGAGCATGCTGTGCTTCACCAACAACATCCCGCAGCGCGACGGCGGCACGCATCTGGCCGGCTTCCGCGCCGCACTGACGCGCGTGGTGACGAAATATGCCGAGGACATGCCGTCGGCGAAGAAGGACAAGATCGCGCTGACCGGCGAGGATTGCCGCGAGGGCCTCACCTGCGTGCTGTCCGTGAAGGTGCCCGATCCGAAATTCTCCTCGCAGACCAAGGACAAGCTCGTTTCCTCCGAAGTGCGCCCGATCGTCGAGGGCGCGGTGATCGAGCAGCTCGGCGGCTGGTTCGAGGAGCATCCTGCCGAAGCCAAGGCCATCGTCGGCAAGGTAGTGGAAGCCGCCACGGCGCGTGAAGCCGCCCGCAAGGCGCGCGAGCTGACGCGGCGCAAGGGCGCGCTCGACGGCGCCTCGCTGCCCGGCAAGCTCGCCGATTGCCAGGAGCGCGATCCGTCGAAATGCGAGATATTCATCGTCGAGGGCAATTCGGCCGGCGGCAGCGCCAAGCAGGGTCGCAACCGCGATAACCAAGCGGTGCTGCCGTTGCGCGGCAAGGTTCTCAACGTGGAGCGCGCGCGCTTCGACAAGATGCTGTCGAGCACCGAGATCGTGACGCTGATTACCGCGCTGGGCACCGGCATCGGCGCGGAGGAATTCAACCCGGACAAATTACGCTACCACAAGATCATCATCATGACGGACGCCGACGTCGACGGCGCCCATATCCGCACGCTCCTGCTCACCTTTTTCTTCCGCCAGATGCCGGCGCTGATCGAGCGCGGCCATCTCTTCATCGCCCAGCCGCCGCTCTACAAGGCGACGCGCGGCAAAAGCGAGCGCTATCTTAAAGATGAACGCGAATTCCAGGATTATCTCGTCAGCGAGGGTTCGCAAGGCGCGGTGTTCACGCTGCATACCGGCGAAGAGCTCGGCGGCGGCGATCTCGACGCGCTGATCGAGAAGGCGCGCGCCGCGCGCACCGCGCTGGACGGCTTCCCGCCGCATTATCCGCGCTTCGTGCTCGAGCAGGCCGCGATCTCGGGCGCGCTCAATCCCGAAATCCTCAACGACAAGGCCAAGGCCGCGGATGCCGCGACTTACATCGCGCACCGGCTGGATTCGCTCAGCGACGAGACGGAGCGCGGCTGGCATGGCGAGCCGACTCCGGATGGCGGCTTGAAATTCTGGCGCGAGGTGCGCGGCGTGCGCGAAGCCGTCGCGATCGACGGCGCGCTGGTCGCCAGTGCCGACGCGCGCAAGCTCGACCGCATGGCGACGGAGTTGCAGGCAATCTACCTGAAAGCCGGCAAGCTGCGGCGCAAGGACGAGGAACGCGAAGTGCGCTCGCCGACGCAACTGCTCGACGCGATTTTCGACTGGGGGCGCAAGGGCCTGGCGCTGCAGCGCTACAAGGGCCTCGGCGAGATGAACGCCGAGCAGCTGTTCGAGACCACCCTGGACGAGAACGCGCGCACGCTGCTCAAGGTCAAGGTCGAGCATGCCGACGCGGCCGACGACCTGTTCACCAAGCTGATGGGCGAACTGGTCGAGCCGCGCCGCGAATTCATCCAGGACAACGCGCTGTATGCGGCGTTGGACGTCTGACCCACCTTTACTTTGGTTGTATCGCGCGCAATTCTTGCCTGTATCGGTTGTGCCGAACGGGGGCGGGGATGGAACTTGGCGTCGAGGGGATTGCGCGTTTCTTTCGTAGTGCTGCCGGGCTGGCCTTGGCCGGCGCCGTCGCGGCGGTCGCGATAGGCGGCGGGGGCTTCTGGCTCGGGCGGGCGACGGCGCCTCAAGCCGCCGCTTACGATTCCGACATGGAGTCCTATACGGACGAGCCGGCCGCCGCGCCGCAGGCCACACATGCCCCGCAAGCCGAGACATCTGTCGCATCTGCGCCGGCAGTGCATCGCACCCGCGCGCATGGCGACGAGCCCGAAGGTGCCGCCGTCATTGCGGCGGCGGTGAAGACGACCGGGCTGCGCTACGTCCACCGGATGAACTCCGATCTGCGCGCGGCGCCGTCTTACGGATCGGACGTCCTCAAGAAGGAGCCGAAGGGGGCGCAGGTGCAGATGGTCGCGCTGTCCGACAAATGGGCGGAAGTGCAGGACGGCCCGCTCAAAGGCTGGATGCGCGCAAGCATCCTCAAAGACACGCCGCCGGACGCGCCGGGCGCCAAACGCTCGCGCAAGAAACAGGATGACGACGACGGCAATTAAGCCGTCGCGCCGACGAGCCAGCAGGCGGCCGGCGGCGCGATTCCGTCGGCCGCCTTGAACTTCGCCAGCGCCTTGCCGACGACATCGCGGATTTTCTCGCGGGCGCCATCGTCCAGCGCCGCGGCGGCGCGGGCGAGCGGGCCGATGTTGAGGGCCTGGGCGGCGGCGTCTTCCGCCGTGGCGCCCATGTTCATCGTGCTGTCGAGCTTCTCGACGCGGACGTTCGCGAAACCGGCGCCGGCGAGGATGCCGCGCAGCTGCTCGCCATCGGCGAAAGCGAACGGGCCGGGCGCGAGCGGATCCGCCGGCTCCTGCGCCGGCACGAGATCGCGCGCGGCGGCGAAGGGCGCGCTGGCCCAGAGATTTTCCGGCGTGCCGCGCCAGCAGACGAAGGCGATCCGGCCGCGCGGCTTGAGCGCCTTGCGGATATTGGCGAAGGCGGCCTGCGGATCGGCGAAGAACATCACGCCGAAGCGCGAGAACACCAGATCGTGCGTCGGGTGAAACAGATGCGTGGAGGCATCCGCTTCCATGAAGTTCGCGCGTGCGCCGCGGCTGCGCGCCACCGCCAGCATCGGCGCGGAAATATCGACGCCGGTGACGTCGCCGCCAGGGTCCACCGCTTTCGCCAGCGCCATGGTCGTCGTGCCGCAGCCGCAGCCGATATCGAGCACGCGCTCGCCCGGCGCGGCCGCCGCGAACGGCATCAGCGCCTTGGTGATCGCGGCCAGGTTGCCGTCGATCGTCTGCTGCAGCCGCGCCCAGCGCTCGCCCACCGCGCCGTTCCAATATTCGATCTGCTCGGCGTTGGAGGACATGCTCATTCCGCCGCGAGATGCAGATCGATGCCGGCGTGGCGCTTCAATGCATCGATGACTGTAAAGAGGTTCTTCATCTGCGGATTGCCCGACGGCCCAAGCATACGCATGAGACTCTTCGGGGGAATTTTCACCTGCTTGGCCAAGCTGTCGAATCCCATCGTGGCATTGATGTAATCGCGCAAAACCTCTTTGCCGACCGCGTATTCCCGCGCCAAAAGCGCATCGATTCCCTCACGCAGCATCGCAGCCCGAAATCCGGGACTACGCTTCATATCCGCCATGACGGTTTCCTTGAAATCACGCGTCAACGGCATTTTACACTTCTCCTGTCTTGCGGCGCTTGTAGTCGGACCACCTGGTCTGCGCTTCAGCGATGTCCGCCTGTTGCCGCTTTTTCGTGCCGCCTCCGAGCAGGATGACCAATTGCAGTCCGTCTCGGCCAAAATAGACGCGATAACCCGGACCGAAATCGACTTTCAGCTCGCTCACACCCTGTCCGACGCTTTTCACATGCGAAACATTCCCGGCCGCAAGGCGCAACAAGGCAATGGTGACTCGTGTTCGGGCAACGTCATCCAGAGAGCCGCGCCAGAGTGCGAAGGGGCTTCGCCCATTTGGATCAATATATTCCCGTTGTGCCGTCATATCGTTGGTAACATATATGGCACCATCCGTCAACTCTTATTTTGTTTCCTCTTGCGCATCGCCAGCGTCCGCAATCGCAGCGCATTGAGCTTGATGAAGCCCGCGGCGTCCTTCTGGTCGTAGGCGCCCTTGTCGTCCTCGAACGTCACCAGGTCCTGCGAATAGAGCGAATGCGGCGACGTGCGCCCGGTGACGATCACGTTCCCCTTGTAGAGCTTGAGCGTCACCGCGCCGCCGACGAATTCCTGGCTCTTGTCGATGGCGGCCTGCAGCATCTCGCGCTCGGGCGAGAACCAGAAGCCGTTGTAGATCAGCTCGGCATAGCGCGGCATCAGATCGTCCTTCAGATGCGCGGCGCCGCGGTCCAAGGTCAGGCTTTCCATCGCGCGGTGCGCGGCGAGCAGGATGGTGCCGCCGGGGGTCTCGTAGACGCCGCGCGATTTCATGCCGACGAAGCGGTTCTCCACCAGATCGAGACGTCCGATGCCGTTGGTGCGGCCGAGCTCGTTGAGCGCGGTCAAGAGCGCGGCCGGCGACAGCGTCTTGCCGTCGACGGATACCGCATCGCCGCGTTCGAAACCGATTTCGACGATCGTCGCCTTGTCCGGCGCCTCCTCGGGCGAAAGCGTGCGCTGGTAGACAATGGAGTCGGCTTCCACCGCCGGATCCTCCAGCACTTTGCCTTCCGACGACGAGTGCAGCAGGTTCGCGTCCACCGAGAACGGGGCGTCGCCGCGCTTGTCCTTCGCGATGGGAATCTGATGTTTCTCGGCGAATTCGATCAGCCTGGTGCGGCTCGTCAGGTCCCATTCGCGCCACGGCGCGATCACTTTGATGTCGGGCTTGAGCGCGTAATAGGCGAGTTCGAAGCGGACCTGGTCGTTGCCCTTGCCGGTCGCGCCATGCGCCACCGCCTCGGCGCCCAGCCTCTCGGCGATCTCGATCTGCTTCTTGGCGATCAGGGGCCGTGCGATGGAGGTGCCCAGCAGATAGACGCCTTCATAGAGCGCATTGGCGCGGAACATCGGGAAGACATAATCGCGGACGAATTCCTCGCGCAGATCCTCGACGAAAATATTCGCGGGCTTGATGCCGAGCATCTCTGCCTTCTTGCGCGCGGGCTCGATCTCGCCGCCCTGGCCGAGATCGGCGGTAAACGTGATGACCTCCGCGCCATAGGCGGTCTGCAGCCATTTGAGGATGACCGACGTGTCGAGCCCGCCCGAATAGGCCAGCACGACTTTCTTCACCTTCGACGTCACCACGTCCCTCCGTCCACCCGGATCACCTGGCCGGTAACATAGGACGAGGCGTCGCCGGCGAGATAGAGCGCGGTGCCGACGATCTCGCTGGGCGCGCCGAAGCGCTTGAGCCCGAGGGATTGTTCGTACGCCTTGTTCTCGCGCCACACCGTGGACACGTCGGTCAGGAACGGGCCGGGCGCGATGCAATTGACCCGCACCTTGGGCGCGAAGGCCTTGGCCAGCGCCACCGTCATCGCGTTGATCGCCGCCTTGGCGCCGGAATAGGGAACGGTGTGCGGCTCCGGCTTGAACGCGGCGGTCGAGGAGAGATTGACGATCGCGCCACCCGCGCCTTCCATCATCTTCTCGCCAATCAGGACAGAGAGCCGGAACGGGCCTTTGAAGTTCACGTCGATCACCTTGTCGAACAGCGCCTCGGTCGTCTCCGCCAGCGACGGCGCGAGCGGCGACATGCCGGCATTGTTGACGAGGATGTCCACGCGGCCGAACGCGGCGTAAGCGCGCGCCGCGAGCCTGTCGTTGTCGTCCCACTGGCCGACATGGGCGGCGACCGGCAGCGCGCGGCGTCCGAGCTTTTCCACTTCGCGCGCAACCGCCTCGCAGGCCTCAAGCTTGCGACTCGCAATCACGACATCGGCGCCAGCCGCCGCGAAAGCCAGCACCATCTCGCGGCCCAGCCCGCGCGAGCCGCCGGTGACGAGGGCGATTTTGTTGGCGAGAGGCGCGGTCATAGGGCAAGCGGCTCGATCTGGGACCTACTAAATCTGGTGGGCCCATACAGCGAAACCGCAATATCGTGATCATTGTTTGCCACCGCGCGCATTACCCCCCTCCCCCTCCTCTCGCCCGATCATCTGGCCTCTTTTCTCCGTTTTCGCCAACACCGATTGGCCGGAACGGAGCAAAAGGCTCCGCCGGCTAAGTAGTTTTGACAAGAACATAGTAGGAACACTCTGGTTGCACGTCAAGAAGGTATTGCAAGAAACCCGGTGTCATGGCCCGCCCGGCGTGC
>DATNNS010000390.1:0-8057 GCA_035601715.1 Rhizomicrobium sp. | reverse complement strand
TGTTCACGATCCCGCTGCGCCGCGCGATGGTGGTGAACACCGATCTTCCGTACCCGGAAGGTGTCGCGGCCGCCGAGGTGCTCGAGGTCGGCGAGGCCGCGCGCCACCAGGCCGGCGCGGAATCGCGCGAGGGCCTGCTCGCCGTCGTCTACGGCGCGGTCGCCGCGGCTGGCCTCGCGATCGTGGCATCGACCGGCTATGCCACGGCCGAGTTCACCAAGTTCTTCCGCCTCGACCGGCTGGGCCTCGCCGGCGGCGCCAGCGGCTTCGACATGGGCTTCTCGCTCGCGCTCGCCGGCGCGGGCTATCTCGTGGGACTGTCCGTGGGCATGGCGATGCTGCTCGGCCTCTTCATCGCCTGGGGCGTCGCAGTGCCGTTTCTGACGGCGCATCCCTTCCCCGTGCCGCACAATCCCTTCGCGCCGGGTGCCATCGACGACTACGCCGGCTTCATCTGGGCCAAGCAGGTGCGCTTCATCGGCGCCGGTGCGATCGCGGTCGCCTCGGTGTGGACTCTGCTCAAGCTGATCGGGCCGGTGGTGAGCGGCGTGATCTCGACCTTGTCGGCATCGCGCGCGGCCAACGGCAGCACCGGCGATCTCACCGACACCGACATCTCGCCGCGCTGGATCGGCCTCTTGGCGCTCGCGTGCCTCGGCGTCATCGCCTGGCTGCTCTTCGCCTTCCTGCAGCCGACGCCGCTGTCCGGCGACGCGACCAAGCTGGTGCTGGCCGCCGTTCCCTTCGTCTTCATCGGCGGATTCCTGATCGCGGCGATCTGCGGCTACATGGCCGGACTGATCGGCGCCTCGAACTCGCCGATCTCGGGCGTCGGCATCCTCTCCATCATCGCCAGCGCCGGGATATTCGTCCTCATCGAGCATCCGCCTCAGGACGCCAAGAAGGCGCTGGTCGCCTTCGCGCTGTTCGCCACAGCGATCGTCTTTGCCATCGCCACGATCTCCAACAACAACTTGCAGGACCTCAAGACCGGACAGCTCGTCGGCGCGACGCCGCGGGCGCAGCAATGGGCGCTGATCGTCGGCGTGATCGCGGGCGCGGCGGTGATCCCGCCGGTGCTCAACCTGCTGGCGCATGCGTTCGGTTTCGCCGGCGCGCCCAATCTTCACACCGTCACCGCTCACCCGCTCGCCGCGCCGCAGGCGACGCTGATCTCGGCGCTCGCGCAGGGCGTGATCGGCGGCAATCTCGACTGGCGGATGATCGGCATCGGCGCGGTCGTCGGTGTCGTGCTGGTGATCCTCGACGCGCTCCTCATCCGCATGAAATGGCTGAGCCTGCCGCCGCTGGCGGTGGGCATCGGCATCTACCTGCCGATGTCGGCGACGTTGCCGGTGGTGATCGGCGCGATCATCGGGCATTTCTACGATGTGTGGGCAAGGCGCACGAAGAACCCGGAATATTCCAAGCGTCTCGCGGTGCTCGTCGCGTCGGGCATGATAGTGGGCGAAAGTCTGTTCGGCGTGATCCTCGCCGGGCTGATCGTGGCGTTCTCGAGCGACGCGCCGCTCGCGCTGGTGCCGGCCGATTTCGCCTGGATGAATTGGATCGGGCTCGGCGCGTTCGTGGCGCTGATCGCGGTGCTCTACGGCTGGATGATGAACCGGGCCCGGGCCGAGGGATAAGAAGAAAATCGGCACGCGGAGCCGCAGAGCCGCGGAGTTCTTGCCGTACGCCGCGGCCGTGGAGAAGAACGATTCACGCAAAGCCGCAAAGGCGCAAAGTCTTAAAATCCGCAACCGCCGGGCTTGGCCCGGCAGCCCATGCCTCGTTCCGCGGATCGTTGATCGAAATCGCGATTATGGCTGGCCGGCCGGGGCCGGCCATGACGATCTTGAAAGACCTTGGCGGCTTCGCGCCTTTGCGGCTTTGCCTCAAGCTTTCTACTTCGTCTCCGCGGCTCTGCGGCTCCGCGTGCTAACTTTTTCTCTTGATCGCCTCATCCAGCGCCAGCACCTGCCGTGCCTGCTTCAGATGCGGCTGGTCGAGCATTTTGCCGTCGAGCGATGCGACGCCTGCGCCGCTTGCGAACGCGGCGACGACTTTCTTCGCATGCTCGACATCGCTCGCCGACGGCGTGAACGCGGCGTTGATGATCTCGACCTGGCCCGGATGGATCGCGAGCATGCCGGCGAATCCTTCGCGCTGCGCCGCCCGCGCCGCGCGTTCCAATCCCGTGTCGTCGCGGAAATCGGCGTGCAGCGTTTCGATCGCCTCGACGCCCGCAGCTTTCGCCGCGATCAGGCACAGCGAGCGCACGATCTTGTAGGTGAGCAGGAATTCGCCGTTCTCATCGCGATTGGTCGTCGCGCCCAGCGCGGCGGATAAATCTTCCGCACCCCAGGTCAGCGCGGCGAGGCGCGCCGGCGGCGAGCGATAGTCCTGCAGCGACAGCACCGCGACCGCGGTTTCCGTCGCCACCGGGATCAGCTTGATCGAGCCTTGCGGCAGGCCCGCAGTGGTCTCGCGCGTCAGCAGATGCGCGTCGATGACATTGAGGACATGCGGCCCGTCGGGCTTGGGCACGATAAAGCCGGCCGGCTTGCTCGCGACCATCGCCTCGACATCGCGGATGAAATCGTTGCTGCCGAGCGGATTGACGCGCACCCAGATCGACTGCGGATGACTGTCCTTGAGAAACTCGCGCGCCAGCGCGCGCGCGCCCGGACGGTTCTCCGCCGCGACCGAATCCTCGAGATCGAGGATCAGCGCATCGGCGGGCGATGTTTTCGCCTTGGCGAGCTTCTTCTCGCTGTCGGCGGGGACGAAGAGGAGAGAGCGCAGGATCATGACTTCGACCTTATACCGGCGAAGAGGGCCCAGATCGCCCCCATGAGCAAGGCGCCACCCAGCGCCGTCATGCACAGCATGATGGGAATCTGCGGCGGAACGGCGGTGAATCCCATCGGATAGCCGCGCCAGAACAAAACAACGATCAGGCCGAGCGGCGACAAGCACCAAAGCGCCACGGGCAGAAGCAGCGCCGCCAGGATGAACGGCAGGATGCGCCGCCGCCTCATGATGCCTTCGCCTTCCCCAGCATCAGCGCGCTGCGTTTGCACTGCGCGACGATCTCGCCCTTCTGGTTGATCGCCTTGTGCAGGAAAGTGACGATGCCCTGGCCGGGGCGCGACTTGCTCGCGCGCAGCTCCAGCACCTCGCTCTCGACATGCAGCGTGTCGCCGTGGAACACCGGCTTGGGGAAGCGCACTTCGTCCATGCCGAGATTGGCGACGGTCGTGCCGAGCGTCGTCTCGCCGACCGAAATCCCGACCATCAGTCCCAGCGTGAACAGCGAATTGACGATGCGCGTGCCGAACTCCGTGCCCTTGGCATATTCCTCGTCGAGGTGGAGCTGCGCGGGGTTGTGGGTCATCGCGGTGAAAAAAACGTTGTCGGCTTCCGTCACCGTGCGGCGGATCGGATGGGCGAAACTCTGGCCGACGGAAAATTCCTCGAAATAAAGACCTGGCATTTTGCGGACCCCGGCAAGCCTCTATAGTTAGTCCGGTTCGCAAGCCGGAGGCCAGCCCCATGTCCATCCTCGGTTCCGCCAAGGCGGCATGTTTCATCGCCACGCGCGACCGCGCCAAGGCGAAAGCGTTTTACGGCGGCGTGCTGGGATGGCCGCAGGTGCACGAAGACGATTTCGCCGTCGTCTACGACATGAACGGCACCGCGCTGCGCGTCTCCGCCGTCAAGGACCACAAGCCGCCGATGCAGACCGTGCTCGGCTGGGAGGTGCAGGACATCGCCGCGGCCGTGACGGCTCTGACCGCCAAGGGCGTCGCCTTCAACCGCTACCCCGGTTTCGAACAGGACGCGCTCGGCATCTGGACCGCGCCCGGCTCGACCAACAAGGTCGCCTGGTTCCTCGACCCCGACGGCAACAATCTGAGCCTCGCGCAGCATTAGCGCGACAGCGCGCTACAGCATCCGCTGGAACACCAGCCGCGGCAGACCGGTGCGGGTGGTTTCGGCGAATTTCTCGAAGCCGTGGCGTTCGGCCAGCCGTATGGAAGCCGCGTTGTCGTTGTCGATGACGCAGACAATGCGCGCGGCCCCGAAATGCGCCCGGCCCCAAACCAGCGCCGCGCGCAGCGCCTCGCTCGCGAGGCCCTGGCCGTGCTTGCCGGCGGCGAGCATCCAGCCCATCTCCGGCGCGCCGCTCGCGGGATGCGCCGCCGGGCGCTTCTTGTCGGCATAGCCGATGGAGCCGACGAGCCGGCCGGAAGACTTCTCGCAAAGCGCCCAGCTACCGTAGCCGTGAAAATGCCAGTGGCCGGCCATGGCGGTGAATTTCGCCCACGCCGCCTCCTCGCCTATCGCGCCTTCGCGAAAATAGCGCATCACCAGCGGATCGGCGCGCATCGCGGCGTAGGCTGGAAAATCCGCGAGCGCATGGGCGCGCAGGATGAGGCGTTCGGTTTCAAGAGCGGGAACCGGCATGCCTATTCCACCGGCACGAACGCGCCGCTCTTGCTGTCCAGCACTTCGAGCCTGCCATTGGCGATGCCGAAGCGGGCGCCGTCGAGCGCGAGGCGGCCGGCGTTCACGCGCTCGGCGACGAAAGGGAATGTCATCAGGTTTTCGAGCGAGAGGCGGATGCAGTCGCGCTCCATCGCCATGTGGCGCTCTTCGGAATCGCGGATATGGGCGGAATGTTCCAGCGCCGGTTCCAGCAGCTCGATCCAGTGACCGATGAACGGCACGCCGGCGACGAGGCGATTGTCGAGCGCCGCCGCGATGCCGCCGCATTGCGCATGGCCCATCACCAGGATGTTGCGTACGCCGAGGTTGAGCACCGCGAATGCGATGGCCGCACTGGTGCCGTGATGGGTGGCATCGGATTCGAACGGCGGCACGATGGCGGCGACGTTGCGGATGACGAACAGCTCGCCGGGGCCGGCGTTGAAGATGGTGGCGGGATCGGAGCGCGAATCGCTGCAGGCGATGACGAGATAGTCCGGGCGCTGGCCCTTGCGCGCCAATTCCTCGTAATGCGCCCGCTCTTCCGGCCAGCGCTGCGCCTTGAAGGCGCGATATCCGTCGAGGAGTTGCTTCATGGGTTGAGGATATCTCAAATCAAAGCGCGTTTGTCACGGCTAGTACGACTTCGGCAAATCCAACACGTTCTCGCCGATGAACGACAGGATCAGTTGCTCGGTCACCGGGGCGATACGGGTGAGGATCGATTCGCGGAACAGGCGTTCGACCTGGTATTCGCGCGCATAGCCCATGCCGCCATGCGTCATCACGGCTTTCGTGCAGGCATCGAAAGCAGCGCGGGCGCCGAGGAACTTCGCGGCGTTGGCTTCGGCGCCGCAGGGTTGCCCGGCGTCGTAGAGCGCGGCGGCGCGCATCGTCATCCACCAGGCGCTTTCGAGATAGGCCCACGCTTCGGCCAAGGGATGCTGGATGCCCTGGTTCTGGCCGATGGGACGGCCGAAGACTTTGCGTTCGCGCGCGTAGTTCGACGCGCGGCGCAGCGCATCGCGGCCCAGCCCGATCGCTTCGGCGGCGATCAGGATGCGCTCCGGGTTCAGGCTGTCGAGCAGGTAGCGGAAGCCGCGGCCTTCCTCGCCGATGCGGTCCGCGTCCGGCACGAACAGGTCGTCGATGAACACCGCGTTGGAGTCGACTGCGTTGCGGCCCATCTTGGGAATGCGCCGCACTTCGACCTTCGTGCGGTCGAGACCGGTATAGAACAGCGTCATGCCGTCGGTCGGCTTCTTGCACTCGGCTTTGGGCTTGGTGCGCGTGAGCAGCAGGATCTTGTCGGCAACCTGCGCCGAGCTCGTCCAGATCTTGCGGCCCTTGACGATGTAGCCGTCATTGGTGCGGCGCGCGAAGGTTTCGATCGACGTCGTGTCGAGGCCCGCGTTCGGCTCGGTGACGCCGAAGCAGGCCTTCTGCTCGCCCTTGATCAGCGGCACCAGCATGCGTTTCTTCTGCTCGTCGCTGCCGTGCACCACGACGGCATGCGGGCCGAAGATGTTGAGATGTATGGTGGACGCGGCCGAGAATCCGCCGCCGCCCTTCGTCACCGCGGCCATCATGATCGCGGCTTCGGTGACGCCCAGGCCCGCGCCGCCGAATTCGACCGGCATCGCGATGCCAAGCCAGCCGCCGTCCGCCATCGCCTTGTGGAATTCCAGCGGGAAACGGGGCGCCTGGTCGCACTCCGTCCAGTAATCGTCGCCGAAGCCGGCGCAGATCCTGGCAACGCTGTCTTCGATGGCGCGCTGGTCGGGCGTGGTGGTTGTCATCCCCGGCGAGCATTGCGCGGAGCGCAATGTGAGGGAAGGGGACCCAGGTGCCAAAGCCCAAAAGTGCAAAAGGCAAATTCAAAAGCCGTTGGAATTGGGCCAGCACAACCACCTGGGTCCCCTTCCCTCGCGCTACGCGCTCGCCGGGGATGACAACCTTTGACTATCACCATAATTTTTCTATGGATTTAGGACCACGGAATCAACAGGTTGCGCCCCGATTCGCGGGGCGTAATATGCCGGCCGGGAAACGCTTTGGTGTTTGCTGGGGCAGGCGCGGATAAGCGCCGTGGCGGACATCTCGTGGAGATGCACAGATAAATGAGTTCAGTTTCGGCTGAGGGCACGCTCGCGGCCCGCCGGTCCGGCATGAAGCCCACCGACATCGCCAATCCCGACTACTTCCACAAGGTCGTCGACTGCCAATGGGCATGCCCGGCGCACACCCCCGTGCCCGAATATATCCGCCTGATCGCGGAGGGCCGCTATTCCGACGCCTATATGATCAACTGGCATTCCAACGTGTTCCCCGGAGTCTTGGGACGCACCTGCGACCGGCCGTGCGAGCCCGCCTGCCGGCGCGTGCGCGTGGAGGACGAGCCGGTGGCGATCTGCCGCCTCAAGCGCGTCGCCGCCGACAACAAGGACGATATCAGCGCGCGGCTGCCGACGTCGCCCAAGGAGAAGAACGGCAAGCGCATCGCGCTGATCGGCGCGGGACCGGCCTCGCTCACCGTCGCGCGCGACCTGCTGCCGCTCGGCTATCACGTCACGATCTACGACGCCGATCCGTTCGCGGGCGGGATGATGCGCACGCAGATCCCCAAATTCCGCCTGCCGGAAACGGTGCTCGACGAGGAATGCAAATATATCCTCGATCTCGAACCGGAGACGCGCTTCGGGCAACGCATCGACAGTTTGAAGAGCGTTCTCGCCGAGGATTACGACGCGATCTTCGTGGGCTGCGGCGCGCCGCGCGGCCGCGATCTCGAAATTCCCGGCCGCAAGGAAGCGGTCGCCAACATCCATATCGGCATCGACTGGCTCGCCAGCGTGTCGTTCGGGCATACCACCGCGATCGGCAGGCGCGTGATCGTGCTGGGCGGCGGCAACACGGCGATGGACTGCTGCCGCACCTCGCGCCGGCTCGGTGGCGACGACGTGAAAGTGGTCGTGCGCTCCGGCTTCGCGGAAATGAAGGCGTCTCCCTGGGAGAAGGAAGACGCGATGCACGAGGAAATCCCGATCCTCAATTTCCTCGTGCCGAAGGAGTTCAAGCACACCAATGGCAAGCTGACCGGCGTGCTGTTCGAGAAGGTGAAGTCCGAGACCGACGCCAAGGGCCGGCGCAACCTGGTGCCGACCGGCGAGCCGGACGTGCTGATGGAATGCGACGACGTGCTGGTCGCGGTCGGCCAGGAGAACGCGTTTCCTTGGGTCGAGCGCGACATCGGCATCGAATTCGACAAATGGGACATGCCCAAGGTCGATACCGTTACGATGCAGTCGACCAATCCGCGCGTCTTCTTCGGCGGCGATGCGGCGTTCGGGCCCAAGAACATCATCTGGGCGGTGGCGCACGGCCATGACGCGGCGGTGTCGATCCATCTGCTGTGCGGCGGCAAGGACGTGAAGCTCGCGCGGCCGTCGCCGCTGGTCAATCTCTCCAGCCAGAAGATGGGCATCCACGAATGGTCCTACGACAACGATGTGTCGCTGGACATCCGCTACAAGGTCCCGCACGCACCCAAGGAGATCACGCTTCGC
>DATNNS010000389.1:0-2530 GCA_035601715.1 Rhizomicrobium sp. | reverse complement strand
GTGGCCACCGCCGCCGCCCGCATGACCTCCGCCCCCGCCGCCGCCGTGTTGCGCCAGCACAGGTGCGGAAACGACCATCGACCCTAAAACAGCGGCCGCCAGAAGAAAGCCCCTACGCTTGGTATCCATGATTTTCACCTTCAGTTACCGGCCTCGCCCCTGCGAAGCCATTTTGAAACCCTTACTGATCAAACTATCAGACTTACCGTATATAACGCGGTTCCAGCGGTTTGGTGCACAGAACCCACACTCAATTCCGCGGTGCGGCGTTTTACATAAGTTGCATCCAATCAGCCATCCGTCCCCCCGGCACCGCCTTACACAACCTACATAGGCCCTACTGGTCGGGTAATCAATGGCGAATTCGCTGACCCGTCGGTGCGGCGTTTCCCCGCGAAGCGTAGGACTCTCAGACATAGTCGCTTAAGGACTCCCAGCGCCTGTCGATATCTTCGACACGGGCGGATAATCGGCCCGCAGACCGGGGGGAATTCATGAAATGGCATGAAACGCTCAGCGGATTGATGAGCGGCACGGCGCTGCTGCTGCCGCTGACGGCCGTGCCCGAATCCCAGCTCCAGACGGAGTCGGCAGGCGCGGTGTCGAGCACCACGGCTCACGTGAACTTCAAGATCGTCATTCCGCAAGTGCTCTACCTGCAGGTGGACGCAGGAAAAGCCATTACGCAGGATGCACAGTGCAAGCTGACGCCGGCTCCCGGCGGCTCCTCGCCGCCCGGCGCGCGCGCAATTATCTGCACGGCCTCCAAACCCTAGATTCGAAGCCCCGGCATTCGATTCTCGCGGGTTCGACTCGCACGAATTCCAAATGCGTGCGGCAACTCACACTGCCGCCCGATCAAACCCACTGCCTCTGTGCGAACCAGTGCACAGAAACCGCGGAATATCGGCGGCCGCGCGCGGAACTTGAGCCTTCGTAAACCGAATTGCGACTTGGTTCCGAGTGCCTGTAGGGCTATCCCCTAATATCGATTAGGGATAACACACAAAGGTGCAGACAATGAAAATCTCGATTGCATTGAAGACTCTGTTGGGCGCAGGGGCGTTGACGCTCCCGCTCATGGCATTGGCCGAATCGAATGTACAAACGGGTACCGCAACCAATTCACCCGGCGCGACTGCGCACGTGGATTTTTCGGTCGTGATTCCCAAGATTCTGTATTTGCGCGTCGGCACCGGCTCCACGTATTCGTCCGGGGCGCTGACCTCCGTGAACACCATCGATCTGATCACATTTTCCCCGGCGGCGGGCACCGTGGGTAATGGCACCGCGGTCGCCGGTATCGGCGGCGATCTTACGGGCGGCGTCGAGACCGCGGCCATCGTGAGCAACAGCGGCAACGTCACGCTCAACGCCACCGCCGGCGGCGCGCTCAGCGACGGCAACGGCGACAGCATTCCGTTCACGCAGATAACCACGGCCGCGACGACACTGACCTCCACGACGCAGCTGCCCGCACCGGTGCTCACCAACGGCACCAGTTCGAACGTCGTGCTCACGGCACCGGCGACGAAGCTGATCGTTCAGGATGCGAAGTGGACGTATAGCTTTGCCAACACTGCGAATGTGCCGGCCGGCACCTATGGCGGCGTCAATGTGAACAACAGCCGGGTGGTCTACACGGCGACGATGCCGTAATCCGGTCCGAGCGCGGCAATGATGCACGCCACTGGAATTCGGCGCCGACTGATCGGACTGCGCCGAGCATTCGCCGGCGCAGTCCTGTTCGGCGCGGTCTCGGGATCCAGCCCGGCGTACACGGTCGATCTCACCCCGGCCGCGCCGCTGACGGTGTACCTGCAGGTCGGAGTCGGCAGTTTCACCAACGACTACATCAACGGCGGCCAGCCCGGCAACAACACGACCATCAACACCGTGTCGGCGACGGTGGCCGCGTCGGTGCTGGGCAACGGCACGGCGCAGCCGATGACGACCAACAGCACCGCCGCGCAGAGCTACTACGACGGCTTTACGTTCTGCAGCGTGCCCGGCCAGATCTACATCGGGGGCTTTTATCGCACCACCGGCGGCAAGACTGCCGCGGCCACGGTCACCGCCACGGTGCCGGCGGCGTTGACCGACGCCACCGGCGATACCATTCCGTTCTCGAAGATCGCCTGGACCTCGAGCGGCAACGGGGATTCCGGCGCCGAACCCTTTCCCTCGGGCGCCTTCGTGAGCGGCGGTGCGCAGAGCGTTGGAACCATGAGCAGCAACTCCTGGAATGAGAGCTGTTTGACGTTCTCCTACTTGAACAACACCGTGCCGCCGGCCGGCACGTTCACCGGCGTCGTCCGCTACACACTGAGTGCGCCTTGACAGCCTTTCGCGCCATTCCCGGGAGTCGCGCGAAGGTGGCGGGCCGCCGCGAATCGTGTGCGGCTTTTTTTTTGCTCTGCGCACTGAGCATAATCTGGGCTTCCGCGGCGCGGGCTAGAACAGTCACCATCGATGACTCGGGCACGCAGTCGCTCGAACCTTCCGTCAGCCTGCGCTGGAGAAGCGCAAT
>DATNNS010000388.1:0-2288 GCA_035601715.1 Rhizomicrobium sp. | reverse complement strand
GTTCGCGGTGACCAGCCCGAACTCCATGACCAGCTTCGCGTTCCAGATCCTGCCGCTCGTCATCGTGATTTCGGCGCTGGCCGCGCTGCTGTGGCATTGGCGCATCCTGCCGGCGGTGGTCGGCGGCTTCGCCTGGGTGTTGCGCAAGACGATGGGCATCGGCGGTGCGGTCGGCCTCGGCTCGGCGGCGACGATCTTCCTCGGCATGATCGAGGCGCCGCTGTTGATCCGGCCTTACCTGTCGAAGCTCGCGCGCGCCGAATTGTTCATGCTGTTCTCGGTCGGGCTCGCCACCGTCGCGGGCACGGTGTTCGTCCTCTACGCCACGATCCTCGAGCCGGTCTTGCCCGGCGCGCTGGGGCACATTCTCGTTGCCTCCTTTATGTCGCTGCCGGCGGCGATCCTCATCGCGCGCATCATGATCCCGGGCATCGAGCAGACCGGCGCCCATGCCGCGCCCGAATTCCAATACCGCTCCAGCATGGACGCGGTCGCGCGCGGCACCGAGGACGGGCTCCGGCTCTGGCTCGGCATCGTCGCGATGCTGCTCGTCATCGTCGCTTTGGTGGCGCTGGCCGACATCATCCTGGGCCATCTGCCCGCCCTGTGGGGCGCGCCGCTCACGCTGGAGCGTGTGTTCGGCTGGGTCTTCGCGCCGGTCGTGTGGCTGTTCGGCGTGCCGTGGAGCGAGGCGGCGACGGCCGGCTCGCTGATGGGCCAGAAGATCGTGCTCAACGAATTCATCGCCTATCTGAAACTGGCGGCGCTGCCTGCCGGCGCGCTCGACCCGCGCGCGCGGCTCATCATGGTCTATGCCATGTGCGGCTTCGCCAATTTCGGCTCGGTGGGCATCATGATCGCGGGCGTCAGCGCCCTGGTGCCCGAGCGGCGCGACGAGATCGTGCCGCTGGCGATGCGCGCGCTCGTCTCCGGCGCGATGGCGAGCGGCCTGACGGGCTCGATCATCGGGTTGTTGCCGCTTGGCTGAGCCCAAACGCGTTCGCCACCAATTCATACGACCTGAGCCGCGAGGCGAAATCGTAAGTGATGGTCACCACCACCAATTCGCCGGCGCCATAGCGCTCGGCGAGCGCGAGCAGCTTGGCGCGGACTTTGTCCGGCGTGCCGACGGTCGAGCGCGCTTCGATGCCGCGCAGCAGCGCGCGCTCCTGATCGCTGTAAGGATATGCCATCGCCTCCTCCGGCGAGGGAAACGCGATCGGCCGGCCGGTCAGCAATCGCACGACCCACAGATTGCGCGACAGCGCCAGGCGCGCGGCTTCCTCATCCGTCTCCGCCGCGAGCGCCGCGACGCCCATCGAGATCGTGGGCTTTTCGCACCACGGGCTCGGCTTGAAACGTTCGCGATAGGCCGTACACGCCTCTTCGCTGCCTTCCGGGCTGATGAAATGGGCGTGACTGAAAGGCAGGCCAAGCTCGGCCGCATAGACCGCGCTGTGAACGCCCGAGCCGAGCAGCCACATTTCCGGCCGCGTGTTCCCACGCGGCATCGCATGGATGCCGCGATAGGGATGATCGTCGGGTAGCGGCTCGCCGGCGGCGTCGTCGAGGAATTGCCGCACCAGCTGCACCTGCCCCGGAAACGCATCGATGCTCCAACCTTGCGGTCCCGCCTGCAGCGCCATCGCCGTGCGCTGGTCGGTTCCCGGCGCGCGGCCGAGGCCCAGATCGATGCGGCCGGGATTGAGGATCTCCAGCATGCGGAATTGCTCGGCCACCTTGAGCGGGCTGTAATGGCTCAGCATCACGCCGCCGGAACCCACGCGCATGGTCTTCGTCTCGGCGGCGACGCGCGCGATCAGCACTTCCGGCGCGCTGCCGGCGAACGCCGTGGTGTTGTGATGCTCCGCCAGCCAATAGCGGTGAAAGCCGAGCGCCTCGCAGGCCTTGGCGAGCGCGATGGTTTCCGCCACCGCGTCGGCGGCGCTGCCGTCCTTGCGGATGGGAGACTGGTCGAGGACGGATAAGAGCATCGTGCCGGATTCCGTTTGCGTAGACTTAACCATTAGGCCCCAGCCTGCGGCGCAGGAGCACTGTCATGACCAAGATGCCCGAACGCGAAGCGTTTGCCACGGCCCAGGCCAAGCCGAAAGAGCGCGCCGGGCACAATATCGCGGTGGCCGAGGTTCAGAATCCCCTTATGCGCAAGGGCGTCGCCCTGTGGGAGCGCCAGCGCGGCGCGCGCCGCTTTCCCGGCCGCGATGACATGTCGCCACGGGTGCTGGCGGGCCTCCTGCGCAATACGGTGCTGGTGCGCGTGCTGGGCG
>DATNNS010000387.1:0-2073 GCA_035601715.1 Rhizomicrobium sp. | reverse complement strand
ATACATGCCTTTGGCCTGCGCCAGATCGGCATGGTTGAGCCCGGCGGCCGCAACCTCGATCAGCACTTCGCCCGTGCCGGGCGCGGGGCGGGGGATTTCATGGATTGCGAGGCGGTAATCCGCACCCGGATTCTCGACGCGTATGGCTTTCATGCCGGGCATTTGCGATCTCCTTCGGCTGCTGCGCAAGTTAACGCTGCCAGCGGCTCAAGCTATAGTGTCCGAATGGAGACGTAACCATGGCCATCGATCCGGAAGAACTGCTGCCGAAAAAGAAGCCGCTGGGCGAGATCCTGCTCGGGCAGGATTTATCTCCGCTGTCGGCGCACGAATTGGAAGCGCGCATCGCCGCGATGGAAGCGGAAATTGTGCGCTGCCGCGAAGCCATCAAGGCGCGGCTTGCCACCAAGGCTGCGGCGGACGGATTCTTTCGCAAGACCTGACCGCGAATATTGTACAGGACGCGTGATGCGGCGCATCATCATTAACGCGTGGAACTGCGATATTAAGCGTTGCGCGCCTGCCACCACATTCGATTTATGCACGGCGCGGCCATGACCGCGCTTGCACGCGCCGTGCAGCTTGCTAGTTTCGGCGCGGGGATATTGAGGGGCGCCGGCCTATGCCGCTTCCGGAAGCCGAAGACGAAACGTTCCGCGATCTCACCCTGCAATCCTTCACGGCTTCGGCGCTGTTCGAGCGCACGTTCGACGAAGGCATGGCGCTGGTCGAGGAGACCGCGCGCTATCTCGACGGCCGCGGCCGCGATGAATCGCGCGACCTGCCGCGCAAGGCATCGCTTCTCTATGCCGGCGAAAGCATGCGCGTCACCACGCGGCTGATGCAGGCGGCAAGCTGGCTGCTCATCCAGCGCGCGGTGCATGAAGGCGAGATGGAGCCGGACGATGCGGCGAGCGATCGTTACCGGCTGGGCTCGAAGGAAATCTGTTTCGGGGGCCGCGAAGAGGGCGTCGAATTGTTGCCGGCCAAATTGCGCGATCTGCTCGAGCGCAGCGACAATCTCTATCGCCGCATCGCGCGGCTCGACGACGTGTTGTTCGGCGGCCACGCGCGCGCCTCGCAGGTCCAGGACCAGCTCGCCCGGCTGAGCCAGGCGTTCGGCAACAAGGCGAACTAGCTACTTCACATAATCCTTGAAGCGCTGGTTGAAGCGCGACAGCCGGCCGCCGCGGTCGATCAGATGCTGCTGGCCGCCGGTCCAGGCCGGGTGCGTCGAGGGATCGATGTCCAGGGTCAGTTTCTGGCCTTCCTCGCCCCAGGTCGTGCGCGTGCGGTAGGTCGAACCGTCGTTCAGCTGGACGGTGACGAAGTGATAATTGGGGTGGACGCCCTTTTTCATGACCTTGACCCTGGCGATTTTGAGGGGCGGCTTATAGGCGAGCCGGCACGGGCTGGCAAGGTGGCGCCCAAATCTGGCGTGCGGGCGGGCGGAGCGGCCCTGTTCGGCTGCCGCCCGCTTTCCTATATAGCAGCGGGGAAGAGGCGGGCCGCATGTCTCAATCGGGCGAAGAATTCGCGAACCAAATTCAGCATCTGGCCGCCGGGCGGGCGAAAAGCCGTTCGCTCAGGCCGTTGCGGCAGATTTTTCCCTTCCTGAAGCCCTATCGCTGGCGCATCGTCGTGGCGCTGGTGGCGCTGGTGATTTCCTCCGCTGCGACGCTGACACTGCCGGTCGCGGGCCGCGGACTGATCGACCACGGCTTCGATGCGAAGGCGGCCGCCCTCATCAGCCGCTATTTCCTCGCCTTTATTGCCGTTGCCGCGGTGATGGGCGTCTCGGGCGCGACGCGGTTCTATTTCGTGACGTGGATCGGCGAGCGCGTCGTCGCCGATATCCGCAAGGCGGTGTTCGACAATGTGCTGGGCCTGTCGCCGGCCTTCTTCGAAGTCACGCGCACCGGCGAGGTGCTGTCGCGGCTGACGGCGGACACGACGCTGATCCAGACGGTGGTCGGCTCGTCCATTTCGGTCGCGATGCGCATGTCCGCGACGCTGGTCGGCGGGCTGGTGATGATGCTCGTCACCAGCATCAAGCTTTCCGCGCTGGTCGTG
>DATNNS010000386.1:0-6260 GCA_035601715.1 Rhizomicrobium sp. | reverse complement strand
GCACATAGGTGCGGTTGCTTGCCCGCACGCCGGCGCCCATGCCGGGTCCGTGCCGCACCAGCACCATGCCATCGGGCTGCCCCGCCTCGCCCGCCTCGCCGGCGAGAGCCTCGTTTGTCACAGACAGCCTCTTTGGGCGTTTCCTCAGGCGGGGAGCGTAACAGAATTTGCGGTACGTCCAACTAGCCCTTCTGCCCGAAACGTTCGCCTTTGCGCCCCTTCACCGCCAGATCGACGGTCATCAGGCGGCGCGCGCCTTCAACCTTCATCTCGTCGGCCAGCACGTTCATCATCGCCACATAGTCGCCGAAGGAATCCTCCAGCGCGCGGCTGAAGCCCTGCGAGTCCTGTGCCTTGTTCATCTGGATCTTGGCGTAGCGCAGCGCGCCCGGCGAATTCTCCGCCACGCGGCGGGCATAGACGAAAGTCTCCTCGCCGAGCGCGGCCTGCGGCAGGACGCGATTGACGAAGCCATAGTCGGCGGCCTCACGCGCAGAGATGAAGCGACTCTCGAAGCAAAGCTCTTTCGCGCGGCGGATGCCGATATCCCACGGGATCGACATGTATTCGACGAAGCCCGCGAGAAACAGCGCATCCTCCGCCGCGAACACCACGTCGCAGCACGCCGCCAGCATCCAGCCGGCATAGATGCAGTAGCCCTCGACCATCGCGATGGTCGGCTTCTCGAAATTGCGCCAGCGCATGAGCAGATCGAGATTGTATTTGCGGAACTGGTCGTAAGTCTCGATGCCCGGCGCGGCGCCCAGTTGCTTGCGGTACGCCACCGCCTCCGGCGTGCCGAGATCGTGTCCGGTAGAGAAATTCCCGCCGCTGCCGCGGATGATGACGACACGAACGTTCTTGTCCCCGCCCGCCTGCGCAAACGCCGCATC
This sequence comes from Rhizomicrobium sp., assembly GCA_035601715.1. GTDB lineage: Bacteria > Pseudomonadota > Alphaproteobacteria > Micropepsales > Micropepsaceae > Rhizomicrobium. The sequence goes on along the minus strand of DATNNS010000386.1, from coordinate 5,367 downwards.
GATCTCGTCGAGCATGCGATAGCTCTGCGCGTTCTTATATTGCGGACAATTGAGCGTAATGACGCCGAGCGGGCCATCGGTGGTATAGGTGATGTCGCGATAGGTCATTGGCATCCTTTCACCCTCTCCTTGAGGGAGGGCGGGAAAACTAAGCAAACTTCCCGCTCTTCGCCCAGCCGCGCGGCACAAGCCGTCCCGCCTGCGCGCGGGCGCCTTTCCAGTCTTTCAGTTCGGCCGGACCCCACAACCGGTTGTTCTCGTCCTTCACGCCGTCCTTCCAGGTGAACACGGTCGCGTCGAGCAGATCGCCGTCCTTGTAGCGTTGCAGATAGACGCCCTGCCCGCGCGCGAGTTCAGGCACATCGGCGAGCGGGAAGATGATCATCTTGCGGTTCTCGCCGACGATCGCGACGCTGTCGCCTTCCGCGAACGCACAGACCGCCGCTTCCTTCTTCACGTTCATCACGCGCTTGCCGGATTTGGTCATCGCCACCGCATCGTCTTCGTTGGTGACGAATCCGTGGCCGGTATCGGCGGCGAGCAGCAGCTTGCGGCCTTCCTGGTGCGGGAACATCGCGACGATGCCGGATTCAGGCGGCAAATCGATGAAGCTCCGGATCGCTTCGCCATTGCCGCGCCCGCCGGGCAGCTTGGCGCAATCCAGCGTGAAGAAGCGCCCGTCGGTCGAGAACAGCATCAGTCTGTCGGTCGTCTCGGCATGAATCCAGAACCGCGCGCGGTCGCCCTCGCGATAATTGAGGCTGTTCTCCGCCTGGTGGCCCTTGAACGAGCGCAGCCAGCCTTTTTCCGAGCAGACGATGGTGATCGGCTCGCGCTCGACCGCGCTTTCGACCGCCACGGCGGCTTCCGCTGTTTCCTGGATCCTGGCGAGATCCTTGCCGGCCAGGAACTCGGTGCGTCGCGCGCCGAGCTTGGTCTTGAGCCCGAACTTCGCGTCGATCGCCTTCACTTCCTCGATCAGCCGCTCGTCCTTGAGCTTGTCGGAACCGAGCAGTTTCTTGAGTTCCTTCTGCTCCTTCGTCAGCGCCTCATGCTCGCGGCGGATCTCCATTTCCTCGAGCTTGCGCAAGGAGCGCAGCCGCATATTGAGAATCGCTTCGGCCTGCACATCGCTCAGCTTGAACGCCTTGATCAGCTTGGGCTTGGGCTCGTCTTCGGTGCGGATGATCCGGATGACCTTGTCGAGATCGAGATAGACGATCAGATAACCGTCGAGCACTTCGAGGCGCGCTGCGATCTTGTCCAGCCGATGCTTCGAGCGCCGCTCGAGCACGACACGGCGGTGATCGATGAACGCGAGCAGCGCCTCCTTCAGGCTCATCACCCGCGGGATCAGCCCGCCGTCCAGCACATTCATGTTGAGGCTGATGCGGACTTCGAGCTCGGTCTGGCGGAACAATTGTTCCATCAGGATGTCGGCTTCGACCGCGCGGCTCTTGGGCACCAGCACGACGCGGATATCCTCCGCGCTCTCGTCGCGCACGTCTTCGAGAAGCGGCAGTTTCTTCAGCTCGATCAGCTCGGCGATGCGCTCGATCAGCTTGGACTTCTGCACCTGGTAGGGAATCTGGTCGACGACGATGGCATAGACGCCCCGTGCGCCCTCTTCCTTCTTCCAGCGCGCCCGCAGGCGGAAACCGCCGCGGCCGGTCTTGTAGGCCTCCGCGATGCTCGCCGCGTCCTCGACGATCACCCCGCCGGTCGGGAAGTCCGGCCCCTTGACGTGGTTGAGCAGCGTGGCGTCGCGCGTATTGGGATTTTCGATCAGGACTTTCAGGGCGGCGCACAGCTCGCCCAGATTGTGCGGCGGGATCGACGTCGCCATGCCGACCGCGATGCCGCTGGAGCCGTTCGCCAGCAGGTTGGGAAACGCGGCCGGCAAAACCACCGGCTCTTCGTCCTCGCCATCATAGGTGGCGCGGAAATCGACGGCGTTCTCGTCGAGCCCGTCGAGCAGAGCCTGCGCCACTTCGGTCAGGCGGCTCTCGGTGTAGCGCATCGCGGCCGCGTTATCGCCGTCGACATTGCCGAAATTGCCCTGTCCGTCGATCAGCGGATAGCGCAGCGCGAAATCCTGCGCGAGGCGCACCAATGCGTCGTAGATCGCAAGGTCGCCGTGCGGATGATATTTGCCGATCACGTCGCCGACAACGCGAGCGCACTTCTTGAAGCCCGCAGCCGGGTTCAGCCCCAGCATCCGCATCGCCCACAACACGCGGCGGTGCACCGGTTTCAGCCCGTCGCGCGCATCCGGCAGCGCGCGTTGGGTGATGGTCGACAGCGCATAGGCGAGATAGCGCTGCGACAGCGCCTCGGCCAACGGCTCGGGCCGGATGTCATCCTTGATCGGAAGAGAACCCATGGCGCCTCTTACTGCGATTCGCGCGCGAGTTCGTCGAGACGTTGGCGCGCGGCCGGCGCCTCGTGGCCATGCGGCGCGAGCACGCGCTCCAGCAGGAAATGCCCGGTCAGGCGCAGGCCGGCGGCGATGTCCGCCGGCGACGGATCGGAATTCTGCGAGCCGAGCAGGAATCCCGGCAGCGCGAACAGGCGGTCCTTGTAAGGCGCGCCCGCGGCACCCGACACCGCACGGCCGGTTCGCGGCGAGACATAGATCAGATCGTCGGTGACGCCGGTCGAAGCGCAGCGCGTCAGATCAAGACCGAAGCCCAGCGCTTCCAGCAATCCCATCTCCCAGCGCACATAAAGCGGCGCCCAGTGGGAGAAATCGTCCTGCGCCATCGCATCGAGCAGGATTTCGCCGACTTCGAACACCGCCCCATGCGCCTCGCGCTCGGGCAGTGCCGCACTCGCGATGCTGGAAAAAGCGTTGAGGCCGGCGAGCGCCGCGCGCTTCTCCATCAACTCGCCCGCGCGCGACCGCGCCGGTTCGATGGTGAAATTGCCCAGATGCTCGGAGAGCCGCGCCCGCCAGCTCACATGCAGCGTATTGCCCGGCTGCAGCGACGGCTTGGCCCTTCGCGACCCGCCGCCGCGCACCAGACCCGCATGCCGGCCATGGGCGCGGCTCAGCACTTCCAGGATCGCGCTGCTTTCGCCATGCGCGCGGACGGACAAAACGATGGCGTCGTCAGACCATTCCATCGTTCATCCTTCCGGATACTCCAGCCCCATCTCGCGATAATGCTCGCGCTCCTCCGCCCAGTTCTCGCTCACCTTGACGAACAGGAACAGGTGAACGCGGCGGGCGAAGATTTCTTCCATCTCTGCGCGGGCGAGCTCGCCGATCTTCTTGATTGTCGCCCCACCCTTGCCGAGCACGATCGGCTTCTGCCCTTCGCGCTCGACATAGATCGTCTGGTCGATCCTGACCGAGCCGTCGCTGCGTTCGTCCCACTTCTCGCTCTCGACCGCGATGGCATAGGGCAGCTCGTCATGCAGGCGCAGATAGATCTTCTCGCGCGTGATCTCCGCGGCGAGCAGGCGCGAGGTGATGTCGGCCGCCTGATCCTCCGGATAAAGCCACGGTCCGGGCGGCATGCGCGCGGCGCACCAGTCCGCGACGTCGGCGACATGATCGCCCTTGAGCGCCGAGATCATGAACACGTCCTCGAAGACGCCTTCGACGTTCAATTTCTCGGCCAGCGGCAGGAGGTCGGTGCGCTTCATGCCGTCGATCTTGTTGAGCAGCAGCGCCGCTTTGGTCTTCGACGTCTTCAGCCCTTCGATGATCGCATGGGTATCGCGCGCGGCGAGGCCATCCGGCTGGGCGGTGAGCTCGGCGGCGTCCACGATCACCAGGATCGCATCCGCGTCGCCCGCGCCGGCCCAGGCGGCATTGACCATCGCGCGGTCGAGCTTGCGCCGCGGCTTGAAGATGCCGGGGGTGTCGACGAACACGATCTGCGTCTGCCCGTGCATCGCGACGCCCTTCACCGCCATGCGCGTGGTCTGCACCTTGGGCGTGACGATGGACACCTTCGAGCCGACCAGCGCGTTGACCAGCGTCGACTTGCCCGCATTGGGCGCGCCGATCACCGCGGCAAAGCCGCAGCGCGTCTGTTCGGGGTTCATTTCCACAATCCCAATCTTTCCAGCAGCGCTTTCGCCGCCGCCTGTTCGGCTTCTCGCTTGGAGCGGCCCTCGCCCAATGCGGCGGGCTCGCCCTTGATCGTGACTTCGATCTCGAACAGCGGCGCATGATCCGGCCCTTCGCGCCTGACGAGCCGGTAGCTCGGCCCGCCGCTGCCCTTGCGCGACTGTCCCCATTCCTGAAGCATCGTCTTGGCATCGCGCATGTCTTCGTTGAGCGAGGCGAAGTGTTCCGCCCAGTAGCGTTCGATGAAGACACGCGCGGCGTCGAGCCCGCCGTCGAAGTAAAGCGCCCCGATCACCGCCTCGCAGACGCCGGCAAGGATCACCGCCTTGCCGCGCCCGCCGCTGGAGGCTTCGGAATTGGCCAGCACCAGATGCTCGCCCAATCCCGCCGCCTCCGCCGCTGCTGCGCAGGTCTCCTTGCGCACCAAGGCGTTGAGCTTCAGCGCCAGCGCGCCTTCACTGTCGTTAGGATAGAGCTTGTAGAGCTTCTCGGCGATGCAAAGACCGAGCACGCGGTCGCCGAAGAATTCCAGCCGCTCGTTCGAGGCTTGGGCGCTGGCGCTGGCATGGGTCAACGCGCGCTTGATGAGTTCGCTGTCGTTGAATTGGTGACCCAGACGTTCTTCGAGCGCGCGCAAATCGTCAATCGATGCCGCTGAACAACCGCGAATAGCGGATCGCGCCCGGCCACTTCCAGATTTGCCACCACTCCGCGCTGTCGTCGAGCGAGAAGAACAGGAACTCAGCTTTGCCGACGAGATCCTCCGCCGGCACATAGCCCACGTTCTCGCGGCTGTCGTCGGAATTGTCGCGGTTGTCGCCCATCATGAAATAATGCCCCGGCGGCACGATGAAAACGCCGGTGTTGTCGAGCTGACCGTCGGTCATGCGGTCGAGCGTCAGGTAGCTTTTGCCGTTGGGCAACGTCTCGCGATATTGCGGCACATGGTTGACCACGCCGTCGACGGTCTCGATGAAATCCTGCACGCGCACGCGCGGCACGATCTTGTCGTTGATGTAGAGCCGGTCGTCGATCATCTGGATGCGGTCGCCGGGCAAGCCGATCAGCCGCTTGATATAGTCCTTCATATAGTCCTGCGAATTCACGTTCGGCATCTTGAACACGATCACGTCGCCGCGCGTCGGCTCCGAGCTGAAGACGCGGCCGGAGAACGGCGCCAGCCCGAACGGAAAGGATTGACGGCTGTAGCCGTAGGCGAACTTCTCGACGAACAGATAGTCGCCGACCAGAAGCGTGCCCTGCATCGAGGCGGACGGGATGTTGAA
>DATNNS010000385.1:0-2810 GCA_035601715.1 Rhizomicrobium sp. | reverse complement strand
GCTCGGCATGGTGCAGATGATCCAGACATCCGATCCCACGCTCGCCGCCGATCCGCAGTTGCAGACAATGCGCGCCGCCTCCGACTACATGATGGGGCGCTACAAGGACGCCCATAACGACATCGCCGGCGAAGCGTTCGACAATGACCGCAATGCCGCGCTATGGCGCGGCTTGATCGACAGCGCGCTGGAGAATTGGGACAGCGCGCGCAAGGAATTCGACCAGGCCGGTCCGGTGTTGCATCTCTATCCCGCCGCCTGGCAGGCGCGCGCGCGGATCGCCGAAGCGAATGCCGCCATCGCAACCGGCGGACTGGAACATGCCGATGCCGTGCTCGCCGCCCTGCCGCGCGACCTGGACAAGCCGCTGATGCTGGGCGCCGCGCTGGCCCGCGGCAAGCTTTCCGCGCAGGAAGGCCGCTATCGCGTCGCGCTGGCGCTCTTCAGCACGGTAGAGAATGGCGGCGACGACCGCCTCGCCGCGCAAGCGATCTACGACCGCGTCGATGCGGGTCTTGCCGCCGGCGCGATCTCCAATACCCAGGCCATCGACACGCTCGATGCGTTGCGCTTCCGCTGGCGCGGCGACCGGCTGGAGCTGCGCACCCTGCGCAAGCTCGGCGCCCTCTATTTCGCCAAGCAGCGCTGGCGCGAAGGCTTGCAGACGCTGCAGACCGCGTCGCAGAATTTCGGCGACGACGACCAGGCGCGCCAGGCGCAGGACGACATGCGCGGCGCGTTCGCCAACCTGTTCCTCAAGGGCAAGGCCGATGCGATGCCGCCGATCGAAGCGCTGGCCCTGTTCTACGATTTCATCGATCTGACGCCCATCGGCCCCGACGGCGACGAGATGATCCGGCGCATGGCCGACCGGCTGGTCGCCGTCGACCTGCTCGAACCGGCGGCGAAGTTACTGGACTATCAGGTGACCAAGCGTCTCGACGGCGTGGCACAGGCACAGGTGGCCACGCGGCTCGCGATGATCGACCTTTTGGACCACAAAGCGAAAGACGCGCTCGAAGTGCTGCGCGCGACGCAGATGGCCGGCCTGCCCGACGATGTTGGCCATGCCCGCACGCTGTTGCAGGCCCAGGCGCTCGCAGCCCTCAAGCAATGGGACCAGGCGCTCGATTTGATCGCAACCGATGAAGCGCCCGATTCGCGCAAGCTGCGCGCCGACATTTACTGGCAGAGCGGCAATTGGGCCGTCGCGGGCCAGAAGGCCGAGGAATTGGCGGGCGACGATGCCGCCACGGCGCTCTCCGCCGACGCGCGCCAGCAGGTGATGCGCGCGGCCATCGCCTATTCGCTGGCCAACGATCAGGCGAGCCTGGACCGCCTGCGCGATCGTTTCGCGGCGCGGATGAAACCGACGCCCGACGACAGCGCGTTCGTCGTCGTCACCCAGCCGATCGGCACGCAGGGCGTCGCCTTCCGCGACATGGCCGGCCAGATCGCCTCGATCGACACGCTGCAGGCCTTCATGCAGGATTTCAAGAAGCACTACGACGCCAAGCCGCTGGCGAATTAGCGCGGCGACGATTTTTCCGCGGGCTCGTCCGCGATCACTTCGCCGAGCCATTTGAGGGCGCGGCTTGCGATCTTTTCCCAACCCGGTTCGCCGATCAGCCAGTGGCTGTGGCCCGCCAGCTCTTCGTTGACGACGCGGCCTTCATAGCGCCGCGCGATGCCGCGCACCGTCGCCGGCGGATTGACGCGGTCGCGCGCGCCCGAGAGGCACAGGATCGGACAGGTGACGGCGCGCGGATCGACTTCACTGGCGCGCTTCAGGTCCAGCGCCCAATGCATGATCTCGAACGTCGCCTGCCCCGATTCCGGCACGAAGCGCGCGAACACCGCGTCGCGCTCGGGATGGGGCAGCATGTCGAGCGCGTTGGCGGCGGCGATCCAGTGCGTGGGCCGCAGCCGCTTGGTCCAGAAATCGCCGGCCAGATAGAGCGCCTGGGCCGAGACGATCTCGAACGGTGTCGAGGGCAGCACGCCCCACGGCGCCGACGGCGCGAGCAGCACCAGCGCGCGCACCGGCCGGCGCGCCGCCAGCATCTGCGCCAGCAATCCGCCCATCGAATGGCCGACGAGGATCGGCGGCGACTCCAGCTCGTCCAGCAGCGCTTCGAGATCGGCGGCGTAATCGAGCACGCTGGTGGTGCCGAGCTCGCGCGGCGGCGTCTGGCCGCAATCGTGATAGCGCAAGGTCGGCGTCTCAACGCGGAACCCCTTCGCCTCGAAGCGCGCGCGCCACGCATCGAACACCCAGCCGCCGCAAAAGGCGCCATGGATCATCACGACCGGGGTCTTGGCTTTTCTCATCGGGTCGCGCTCATGCCGTGGGGAATGCGAGGTCGCGGAATTCGGCGATCACCTTGGCATAGGTGTCGCGCTTGAACGGCACGATCATGCGCGGCAGCGCCTCGATCGCGAGCCACTTCCATTGCGCGAATTCGGGATGTTCGGTCGCGACATTGATGTCGGCATCGCTGCCGAGATAACGCATCGCGATCCACTTCTGGCGCTGGCCGCGATAGCGCCCGTGCAGCGCCACGCCCAGCAGATGCGCCGGCAGGTCATAAGCCAGCCACTCGTCCATCTCGCGCAGGATCTTGGCCTTGTTGGTGCCGATCTCTTCCTCGAGCTCGCGCAGCGCGGCCTCGGACGGCGTCTCGTTGCCGTCGATGCCGCCTTGCGGCATCTGCCAGCCTTCGACCGTCTGGTCGATGCGCTTGCCGACGAACACCAGCCCTTCCGGATTGAACAGCATCACGCCGACGCAAGGCCGGTAAGGCAGATCT
>DATNNS010000384.1:0-2241 GCA_035601715.1 Rhizomicrobium sp. | reverse complement strand
ACGCTGCGCCGTCTGGAGCCCAATGTCGTGATCTTCGCGGAGCGCGAACTGCGCCAGAAGAACGTCTCGTGTTTCGCCATCCCGCAGCTTCAGGCCGAGACGACGCTGATGGCGCTCGATCTCGACGGCATCTGCGTCAGTTCGGGCGCGGCCTGCGCCTCGGGCAAGGTCGGCCGCAGCCATGTTCTGGCGGCGATGGGCGTGCCGGACAGTCTCGCGCGTTGCGCCTTGCGCGTGAGCTTCGGGCCGTCCACGGGCCTGCTTGAGCTGGACAGCCTGTTCGCGAGCCTGGGCAAATTGCTGACGCGCAAAGTCGCGCTGGCGGCGGGGTAAGACCATGGCCGCCATCGAAACCCGCGAACAGGTCGCCGCCCTCGGCGAGAAATACAAATACGGCTTCGTCACCGACATCGAGATGGAGCGCGCGCCGCGCGGCCTCAGCGAAAATACCGTTCGTTATATCTCGGACAAGAAGGGCGAGCCCGCCTGGATGCTGGAATGGCGGCTCGGCGCCTATGCCCGCTGGCGCGAGATGAAAGAGCCGAACTGGGCGCGCGTGCATTATCCGAAAATCGACTACGAGAATTCCTATTACTACGCGGCGCCGAAGAACACGCCCCAGAAACAGAGCCTCGACGAGGTCGATCCCAAGCTGCTGGAGACCTATGCCAAGCTCGGCATCCCGCTCTCCGAGCAGAAGCTGCTCGCCGGCGTCGCGGTCGACGCGGTGTTCGATTCCGTCTCGGTGGCGACGACCTTCAAGGCCAAGCTCAACGAAGCGGGCGTGATCTTCTGCCCGATCTCCGAAGCGATCCGCGATCACGGCGAGCTGGTGCAGAAATATCTCGGCACCGTGGTGCCGGTGACGGACAACTATTTCGCCACGCTCAATTCGGCGGTGTTCTCCGACGGGACGTTCGTCTATGTGCCCAAGGGCGTGCGCTGCCCGATGGAGCTTTCGACCTATTTCCGCATCAATGCGAGCGAGACCGGCCAGTTCGAGCGCACGCTCATCATCGCGGACGAAGGTTCGTATGTGAGCTATCTCGAAGGCTGCACCGCGCCCAAGCGCGACGAGAACCAGCTTCATGCGGCGGTCGTCGAGCTGATCGCGCTGGACGGCGCGGAGATCAAATATTCCACCGTGCAGAACTGGTATCCCGGCGACGAGAACGGCCTCGGCGGCATTTACAATTTCGTCACCAAGCGCGGCGATTGCCGCGGCCGCGCTTCGAAGATCTCATGGACGCAGGTGGAAACGGGCTCGGCGATCACCTGGAAGTATCCGAGCTGCATCCTGCGCGGCGACGACAGCCAGGGCGAATTCTATTCCATCGCCATCACCAACCATTTCCAGCAGGCCGATACCGGCACCAAGATGATCCATCTGGGCAAGAACACCCGCTCGCGGATCATTTCGAAAGGCATCAGCGCCGGCAAGGCGCAGAACACCTATCGCGGTCTCGTCAGCGTGCATCCGCGCGCCGAGGGAGCCCGCAACTACACGCAATGCGACTCGCTTCTGATCGGCGGCGAATGCGGCGCCCACACCGTGCCCTATATCGAGGCGCGCAATCCGTCGGCGCGCATCGAGCATGAGGCGACAACGTCGAAGATCGCCGACGATCAGCTGTTCTACTGCGTCTCGCGCGGCATCCCGCAGGAAGAAGCCGTGGCGCTGATCGTCAACGGCTTCTGCAAGGAAGTGCTGCAGCAATTGCCCATGGAGTTCGCCGTCGAGGCGCAGAAGCTGGTGGGCATCTCGCTGGAAGGGAGCGTGGGATGAGCGAGGTCAAACGCATCGTCAACGTCGCCGATATCGCGCTCGAAACGGAGAGCCATGGCAAGCGCTTCGAAGTGGGCCGCGGCGAGATCGGCCAAGCGCTGGGTCTGTCGGTGCTCGGCTGCATGCTGCATGTCGTGCCGGCGGGCAAGACGGCGTTTCCGTATCACCGCCATCATGTCAGCGACGAGATGTTCGTGATCCTGTCGGGCAGCGGCGAATACCGCATCGGCGAGAAGCGGCTTGCTGTCCGCGCCGGCGATTGCCTGGGCGCGCCGGCGGGCGGCGAGGCGCACCAGATCGTCAACACGGGCAAGGATGAGCTTCGCTATCTCGGCTTCTCCAACACCACCAATGCCGAGCTGGTCGAATATCCGGATTCGGGAAAGATCGGCATGCGGATCGGCTCGAAGGGCATTCACTATACCGATCATACGTTCGCCGCGCGGGGCAGGCTG
>DATNNS010000383.1:0-2627 GCA_035601715.1 Rhizomicrobium sp. | reverse complement strand
CGCTGATTTCCGCCTCGCTGACCGATACCAAACCGTCGCTACTGGACAAGAACCGCGCGGCACTGGATGCGCGCGTGACTGCGCTCGGCTCCGCCATCACGTTCGAACGCCGCGTCGCGCACCGCGCCGACGAACTCGCCGCGGCGATCGGGGACGCCGAAGCATCCGGCGCCGATCTCATTCTGGTTTTCGGCGCCAGCGCGATCACGGACCGGCGCGATGTCATTCCCGCCGCCATCGAACGCGCCGGCGGCGCGGTGATCCATTTCGGCATGCCGGTCGATCCGGGAAATCTGCTGCTGGTCGGTCGCTTGCACGAAACCAACGTGATCGGCCTGCCCGGCTGCGCGCGTTCGCCCAAGCTCAACGGTTTCGATTTCGTGCTGTGGCGATTGCTGGCCGACCTGCCGGTGGGCCGCAGCGAACTGGCCGCGATGGGCGTCGGCGGCTTGCTCGGCGAGATCGCCTCGCGTCCGCAGCCGCGCGACGAAAAGTCGTCCGACATGCCGCGCGCTGCGAAGATCGCCACCATCGTCCTCGCTGCCGGGCTATCCTCTCGTATGGGCCAGAACAAATTGCTCGCCGAGTTGGGCGGCAAGCCGCTGCTGCGCCATGCCGTCGATGCGGCCGGGGCGAGCGCCGCCGACCCGCTGATCGTCGTGACCGGCAATCAGAGCGAGGCCGTCGCAGCGGCGCTCGCCGGCACGCGCGCGACAATCGTGCGCAATCCCGATTTCGCGAACGGTCTCAGCACCTCGCTCAAGAGCGGGATCGCCGCCCTGCCCGACGATTGCGACGGCGCGGTGGTTCTCTTGGGCGATATGCCGGGCGTCACGGCCGCGCTGATCGACCGGCTGATCGCGGGTTTCTCGCCGGCCGACGGCCGCGCGATCTGCGTCGCCACCCATGGCGGGAAACTCGGCAATCCGGTGCTGTGGGCGCGGCGTTTCTTCGCCGAGATCCTGGCGCTGAGCGGCGATATCGGCGCCAAGCATCTGATCGCGGCAAATCGCGAGCTTGTGTGCGAAGTCGAAGCGGACGACGATGGCCCGCTGGCCGACATCGACACGCCGGACGCCCTCACCGCCTATCGCGCGAGATAAGATGACAGACAATTACAATGCGGCGCCCACCCCGATCTCTCCGAGATGGCCGCGCGCCATCGCGACCGTCTTCGGCCTGGGATTCACGCGTCCCGCGCCCGGCACGGTGGCGAGCCTGGTGGCGCTGCCCGCGGCCTGGGCAATCGTGTGGCTGGGCGGCGGCACGTTCAATGGCCGCCTGCTGCTTCTTCTCGCATCGATTCTCGTGTTCGCCACCGGCTCCTGGGCCTGCGAACATTATTCGCGCACCAAGGGCGAGCCCGACCCGTCGGAATGCGTGATCGACGAAGTGGCGGGGCAGTTCTTCGCCTGCACCTTCGCGCCGCTGCATCTGCTGCCCTATCTACTGGCTTTCGTGTTGTTCCGCGTCTTCGACATCACCAAGCTGTGGCCGGTGTCGCTGGCCGAGAACCGCATACCCGGCGGCCTCGGCATCATGGCCGACGACGTGGTGGCGGGACTGATGGCGGGCATCGTCCTGGCGGTGCTCACCTCTATCGGAATCCTGTGATGTTCCCGTCCGCGTTACTGCGCCTGGCGGAAGTCGTGCTCGCCGATGCGCGGGTCCAGAAGCTGCGCATCGCCACCGCGGAGAGCTGCACCGGCGGGTTGATCGGCGCGCTGCTGACCGAAATCCCGGGCTCCTCCGACGTGTTCGACCGCGGCTTCATCACCTATTCGAATCGCGCCAAATCCGACTTGCTCGGCGTGCCGGGCGATCTGATCGCCGACATGGGTGCGGTCTCCGAAGCGGTGGTGCGCGCGATGGCCGAAGGCGCGGTGGAGAATTCCAATGCCCACATGGCCGTCGCCGTCACGGGCGTGGCAGGCCCCGGCGGCGGCACCGCGATGAAGCCGATTGGCCTCGTCCACATTGCCGCCTGCCGCCAGCGGCGCTCGATCCTGCACGAAGCGCACCGTTTCGGCGATATCGGACGCAGCGAAATCCGCATGAAGACGGTGGAAGCGGCGCTGGAGCTGCTGCAGCGTCTCTTTTAGCCCGACGATTTACCGGAAAGCTTCCGCGCCCGTTCCTCAAATGCATGCGTCATGCGCGAGACGACAAGACCGAAAGCACCACCCGCCACCGCGCTGAGCATCCGGCTCTTGAATTCGAACTGAATCGAGAAGTCGATGCGGCAGCCCGCACCCTCCGGCGTAAAGCGCCAATGCGTTTCCAGCTTGCGGAACATGCCGTCGACCTGCGTCACGTCGATGCGGAAATCGCGCGCGACCAGTGTGGCGCGGCTGGTGTAACGCTCGCGCAAGCCCTTGAAGCCGACGACGGTTTCGCACAGCAGAATTTCCCGCGCCCCGACCGTCTCGCGCTTGAGCACGCGCAAGTTAGCGCACCACGGCACGAACTCAGGATAGCGCTCGACATCGGCCGCGATGGAATACATCAGCTCGGCCGTGTACGGAACGATACGGGATTCGGTGTGGGACGGCATGGACTCACAAACTTACGCGGGCTGCCACCATACCCCAATTGTCATGGCCCGCGAATGCGGGCCACCCAGTTGA
>DATNNS010000382.1:0-18554 GCA_035601715.1 Rhizomicrobium sp. | reverse complement strand
CCGTGTTGGTGACGATATTTTGGCCGCCAGACACGACCACGGCAGCGAACGTGCCGACGATGTCGCCATGGTTTACGATCTGGTTGTCTTCTGTGTTGGCGGAGCCGGATATGGCGATGCCATCTCCTACGGCGTCGATTTCCCCATTGTTCGTGATGGTGTTGCCGCCTGCGGCTATCGAAATCCCGTTGTTCGTCAGACCGGTGACGCTGCCTTCCGCGCCGATCAGGATGGTGTCGCTGCCGGCATCCAGTTGGATGCCCGCATATTGGCCGGTAACCGAACCATCGATCGTGGCCGAAATGTCTCCCGCCGAACTGTCCACGCCGTAATACGTCCCGGAGCCCAGGCCGGCGAGCTGAATGCCGGACAGGACGAAGAGCGAATCTCCGCTGTTCAGATCGAGTCCGTCGGCGCCGGTGACGATCGTGTTGGTGGTGATGTCATGGACGGTCATTGTTCGTGCTCCTGGATTGACGTGGCAATTTCTCCGGCCGTAATGGCCAACATCCCGAGCCAACGATAGCAGCAGGGCGACGCGGCGCTGCATCGGCCGTCCGCTGCCGCGATGAATTATCCGTAATGCTCAGGTGAGAGCGCCTAAGCCCAATACCGGCCGCGTTATTTGTGCGCCGCTGCTGCGCCGGTCTGGCCGAAATATTTGAAGAACTCGCTGTTGGGCGACAGCACCATCGTCGTGTTGCTGCCGGGCAGCGCGTCCTGATAGGCCTGCATCGAGCGATAGAACGCGAAGAAATCCGGATCGGCGCCGTAGGCTTCGCCCAGCGTCTTGGTTTTCTCCGCATCGCCCTGGCCGCGCAGGATTTCGGATTCGCGCGTCGCTTCGGCGACCAGCACCGTCACTTCGCGGTCGGCGCGCGCTTTCACACTCACGGAAATCTCCGAGCCTTCGGCGCGGAATTCGTTGGCTTCGCGCTTGCGCTCCTGCTGCATGCGGCCGTAGACGGCCTGGCTGTTCTGCAGCGGCAGGTCGGCGCGGCGGATGCGCACGTCGACGATGCGGATGCCGAAGCCGGCGGCGTCGCGGTTCATGTCGTCGCGGATGTCGCGCATCAAGGCAGCGCGCTGCACCGAGAGCACGGCGGCGAAGCTCTGCGAGCCCAGCACCGTGCGCACGTTGGACGACAGCAGCGGCGTCAGCTTGATGCCCGCATTGTCCTCGTCGGTCAGCGATTGATAGAAGCGCAGCGGGTCGACGATGCGCCAGCGCGCGAACGCATCGACCACCAGGCGCTTCTTGTCCTCGGTGATCACTTCCTCGGCCGCGGCGTCGAGCAGCAGCAGGCGCTTGTCGAACTGATAGACGGTCTGCCACGGCAGCTTGGCGTGCAGGCCCGGATCGAGCACGACTTCTTGCGGCGCGCCGAATTGGGTGACGAGCGCCACCTGCATCTGGTTGACGGTGAACAGGCAGAACGAGGCGACGATCAGCGCGCCCGCGATCGCGATGCCGGCGATGAACAGCGCGGTGCGGTTCATGGCGTCGCCTTCGGCTTGAGCGCGGGCAGCGGCAGATAGGGCACCACGCCGCGATTGGCGCTGTCGTCCATGATGACCTTGTTGGCGCCGCCAAGAACCTGGCTCATGGTTTCCAGGTACATGCGCCGGCGCGTCACTTCGGGCGCCGACTTGTATTGCTGATAGACGTAAGTGAAGCGTGCCGCCTCGCCGCTCGCTTCCGCGATCACCTTCTGCTTGTAGGCCTGCGCGTCCTGCACGATCTTGGCGGCGTTGCCGCGCGCCTCGGGGATGATCTTGTTGGCATAGGCTTCCGCCTCGTTGCGCATGCGCTCCTGGTCGGCGCGCGCCGCCTGCACGTCGCGATAGGCGTCGATCACTTCGGGCGGGATGTCGGCTTTCTGCATCTTGACCTGGGTGATCAGCACGCCCGCGCCGTAACCGTCGAGCGTCTGCTGCATCAGATCGCGCACCTGCGCCTCGATGGGCGCGCGATCCTGGGTCAGGATCGGGTCGATCTGGTTCTGGCCAACCACCTCGCGCATCGCGCTTTCGGCCACCGCCTTGATGGTGGCGTCCGGCGCATCGTCGGGATTGGCGACGTGGAACAGATAGGATGGCGCGTCATTGACGACCCAATAGACGGTGAAATTGACGTCGATGATGTTCTCGTCGCCCGTCAGCATCAGGCTTTCGTTGGGATCTTCCTCGCCGGTGGCGTTGTCGTCGGTATTGCCGGGGTGGTAGCCGATGCTGATCTGGCGGCGGCTGGTGACGTCTGCGAGATAGGCGGTCTCGATCGGCCAGGGCCAATGATAATGCATGCCGGCGCTGGTGCGGTCGACCAGCGCACCAAAGCGCAGCACGACACCCTGCTCCGACGTGCGCACGATATAGATGCCGCTCGCGAGCCAGACCGCGATGACAAGCAGCAGCACGACGCCGATGGTGCCGGCCGTGAAGCCGCCGCCGGGGAGCAGGCTGCGCAAGCGATGCTGGCTGCGGCGCAGCAACTCCTCGAGATCGGGCGGCGTGCCGGGAGCGCCGCCGCCGGACGAAGGCCCGCGACTCCACGGCCCATTGCCGCCGTTGTTATTGCCGCCTTGATTGGTCCAGGGCATCGCTTTGTTGGTATTGGGCGTCGGCGCGGTTATAGGTGCATCGCGGCAAGGGCGCAAACAGATGGCACAGGCAACCCGGGACGACGTGCTCAACGCGCTTTCGCGCATCGTCGATTCCGAAAGCGGCAAGAACGTGGTCGAGGCCGGCCTAATTCAGGGACTTGTGCTGCGCGACGGCCATGTCGGCTTCGCGCTCGAAGTGCCCGCCGCACGCGGGCGCGCGTCCGAACCACTGCGCAAGGCCTGCGAAGACGCCGTTGCCGCGCTGCCCGGCGTGCTCTCCGTGACCGCCGTTCTGACCGCCCATAGCGAGCCGCCGAACGCGCGGCAGGCGCCACCGCCGGCGGCCGGAATCGCAGGCGTTGCCTCGGTCATTGCGGTGGCGAGCGGCAAGGGCGGCGTCGGCAAATCGACGGTGGCGGTCAATCTGGCGCTGGGCCTCTCAAAGCTTGGCCTTAAGGTCGGCTTGCTCGACGCCGACATCTACGGCCCCTCGGTGCCGCGCCTGCTCGACATTCGCGAGAAGCCGCAAAGCGACGGGCACAAATTGAAGCCGATCGAGAAGCTCGGCATCAAGGCGATGTCGATGGGATTCCTCGTCAAGGAAGACGAGCCGATGATCTGGCGCGGGCCGATGGTGCAATCGGCGCTGACGCAGATGATGAACGACGTCTCGTGGGCGCCGCTCGACGTGCTCGTCGTCGACATGCCGCCGGGAACGGGAGACGCGCAACTCACCATCGCGCAGCGCGTGCCGCTGAAAGGCGCGGTGATCGTCTCGACGCCGCAGGACATCGCGCTGATCGACGCGCGCAAGGGCATCGCGATGTTCCGCAAGACGCAGGTGCCGATTCTGGGGATCGTCGAGAACATGAGCGTGTTCGTCTGCCCGCATTGCGGCGAGGCGAGTCACATCTTCGGCCACGGCGGCGCACGCGCGACGGCGGACAGTCTGGGCGTGTCGTTTCTGGGCGAAATTCCACTGGTGCCGTCGATTCGCGAAACGTCGGACGCGGGAACGCCTATTGTCGCGCAAAGGCCGGACAGCCTCGAGGCGAAATCCTTCCTTGCAATTGCGCAACAGGTCGCCGAAAAGATTGCCGCGCCTCAGCGCCGAGCGCCCAAATTCGTGATTGAATAGTCTTATGGCTACGCCCAAGCCCCAGATTCGCAACACCTTCGCCACGCCCGTCTGCGTGCATTATCTCGCGGTCGCACAGGATGTGAATCCGCAACTGCGCGCGATGATCGTCGAGAAGATGCAGTCGAATGGCAGCACAAATGGATCGGGGGGCACGCACGGCCAGGGCTGGCGCTCGGCGCGCGACTTCGATGTCTGGGGCGGATTGCATGCCGAGACGCTGTGCCGCGTGCTGCGCGAACTGGCCGACGGATTGACGTCCACGCGCAGCGGCGGACGCGTCTCGCTCGACTGGAAGATCTCCGCCTGCGCCGCGGTGCGCCAGAAGGGCGAATATGTCGAAAGCGGCGCGCGGCCCGGCGCGTTCTGGTCGGCGGTCTATGTCGTCGACGACGGCTACGCCAAATCCGACGACGAGGGGCTGGGCGGCCAGATCGAGCTCGGCGATCCGCGCGGCGCGTTGCCCGCGATGGTCGCGCCCCACCTGGCCTTTCGCATCCCGGGCGGCGTCAATGCCGGCCAGACCGAGGTCATCCGCCCGCAAGCCGGCATGATCCTGATGCACCCCTCCTGGCAGCCCCGCGGCGAGCGCCGCTATGAGGGCGACGCGCAGCGGGTGACCGTCGAGTTCGAGCTGGCGGTTCCGTAGTCCGCTACTGGATGCCCTGCACCAGCGTGACGGTGCGGCCGTCATAGGTCCAGGTGTCGCCGATCTGGCGCGCCACCGCCGGAACGCAAACCGGATTCTTCACGGTCGGCGGCGGCGGCGTGTAGATCATGCACAGATTGCCGCCGTCGACCTTCCAGGTCCCCTTCAACACGATCGACATGCCGATCACCTTGCCGGTGAAGGTGCCGTCGAAATTGTAATAGGTGTGGACCTCGTGGCCCTTGCCCGTGGTGATGACGGTGTTGCCGTAATCCGCGGCCATGATGTCGTCATCGGCAAGAGCCAGCGCGGGCGACAACACGAGCGCGGCGAGGCCTGCGAAAATCAGACGCATGATCGTCTCCCTATTGGATGCCCTGAACCAGCGTTGCGGTGTTGCCGTTGGCGGTCCAGCTGTCGCCGACCTGATGCGCCACCACCGGCGTGCAGGACGGATTGGTCATGTTCGGCGGCGCCGGATCGTAGGTCAGGCAGACATTGCTGCCGTCGCTCTTCCACGTGCCCTTGAGCGGATAGTTCATGCCCATCACCTTGCCGGTGAAGGTGCCGTCCGCGGCGTAGTACATGTGTACTTCCATGCCGCTGGTCATTTTGACCACGACGGTATTGCCGTAGCGCGTCGCCAACAGATCGTCGGCATTGGCGGCGGACAGCGAAAGTGCCGCGAAGGCCGCGGCCAGCAGGATTGTGCGCATTGTTCTCTCTCCAGCGTTTGTGAGTGAAGGCGGCTTATTGAATTCCCTTGAGCAGCGTGAGGGTGCGGGTCTTGTCGCCGACGGTCACCGTCCAACTGTCGCCGATCTTGTGGGCGACGACCGGCGCGCATGACGGGTTCGGCACGCCGGCGGGCGGCGCGTCATAAGTGCGGCAGACATTCGCGCCGTCCAGTTTCCAGACGCCTTTGTATTGCAGCCCGAAGGCCGGCGCCTTGGTGATCAAGGTGTGATCGGGACTGTAGTAGGTGTGCGTGTCCACCATGCCGCCGGTCGCGACGACGGTGTTGCCGTAATAATTGGCCATGACGTCGTCGGCGGCGAAGGCCGGCGAGGCGCAGAACGCCAGGGCCGCGGCGCCAAGCAAAAGCGAACGCATGCGAATCACTCCGTGGCCTAGGCGTTGTAGTTGAGGCGAAGACCCGGCTTGGGCCAATCCATCGCGACGAGCTTACCTGTTCCCGACGCGGTGATGTAAGCCGTCTTCATCCCCTTGCCGCCCCAGCAGATATTGGTCACCAGCGGGTCGGGGACAGGAGTGTGCTTCACTTTTCCGGCACCCGGGCCGAAGGTCGTGATGCCGCCGGCCAGGATCGTCGCGACGCATACGCCGCCGTCGGCCTGCACGCCCAGCGAATCGAAATAGGCGATGCCCGGGAACGCGCCGACGAAGACGCCCGGCGTGAATCCCGCCACGCGCTCCGCCTTGCCCGGCTTGGACAAGGGCAGCGACCACAGCCGTCCCGTGAAGGTCTCGGCGTAATAGACGGTCTTGCCGTCGGGCGAGAGGCCGACGCCGTTGGGCGTGATCAGCTCGCGCAGCACCCGCGTGATCTTCGAGCCGTCCGCTTTCGCGTAATAGAGCGCGCCATGGGTGCGGTACTTGGCGTTGGTCGAACCATGGTCGGTGAACCAGAAGCCGCCTGTCGCGTCGAACACCAGATCGTTGGGCGCAATCAGCCGCTCGCCAGCGCAGGAGTCGTAGACGACGTCCACCTTGCCGGTGGAGATATTCACCCGCTCGATACGCCCGCCGGTATGGCCCGCGGGCGCGTGGCCCGGGATGGTGAGACCCTGGCGCTTCGTATAGGTGAAATTGCCGCCATTGTTGCAGACATAGAGAGCGCCGTCGGGACCGATGGCGAGCCCGTTCGGCCCGCCGCCCGTCTTGGCCACCGTCTTCGTGCTGCCGTCCTGCTTGACGCGGGTGACGCGGCCGGCGGCGATCTCGACCACGATCACCGAACCGTCGTCCATCGCTACCGGGCCTTCGGGGAATTTCAGACCTGTTGCGATCTCGCGGATTTGCATGGACGCTTCCCCTGATATTTGTTCGGCCGCGAGGCTAACGCGCGGCTCGCGCTGCGCAAGAGGGCTGTGATGCGATATCTGCTGCTGATTGCGTTGTTCGCGGTTGCACCCGCCGGCGCGGCGACCCTGCCCGCACCCGCCGGCCAGCCTTGTCGCGAACAGACGGCGGGGCGCGCGCTCGATTTCTGGATCGGCGACTGGACCGTGACCAATAGCGACGGCAGCAAGGCGGGCGAGAACCGCGTGGCGCGGTCGATGGGCGGCTGCGCGGTGACCGAGACCTGGCACGGCGTCGACAAGGGCGACGACGGCATGAGTCTGTTCAGTTATGACGCGCGCCGCAAAACCTGGGATCAGGTCTGGGTGACGCCGGACACCTCGCGCCCCGGCGGCCTCAAGCACAAGACGCTGACCGGCATTCTCTATGCGGGCGCGGTGCGCTTCGAAGGCAGCATCGCCGCGCAGGACGGCACGATCATCGACCGCACGACGCTGACGCCCTGGCGCGACGGCCGCGTGCGGCAGACCATCGAATGGTCGAAGGACGGCGGCAAAAGCTGGAAGACGGTGTTCGACGCTTTCTACAATCGCAAAGACCGGCCCGATCTGGGCGCGCGGCCGGGTGGCGATCCGCATTGACCACCCCCCTCAAGGGGAGGGTAAAAGTCTCTCCAACGTCACATACGAATATCGCAGACCATCCGGCATGACATGATCCTCGCGCGCGGTCTCGCGCCACGCAGCCGGATCGAAGGCTGGCATATGCGCGTCGCCATCGAACACGCCGTGCACTTGCGTCAGATGAACGACATCGGCGCGCGGCAGCGCCTGTTTGTAGATGTCCGCGCCGCCGATGATGGCGGTCTCCTCCGCGCCGCTTGTCATCGCGAGCGCTTCGTCCAGCGAATGCACGACCATCGCGCCTTGCGCCGCGAATTCGCGGTCGCGGGTGACGACGATATTGGTGCGGCCGGGCAGCGGCTTCTTCGGCAGGCTGTCCCAGGTCTTGCGGCCCATCACCACCGGCTTGCCCATGGTGACGGCCTTGAAGTGTTTCATGTCTTCGGCGATGCGCCAGGGCAGCGCGCCGTTGACGCCGATCACACCGTTGTCGGCCACGGCGAGGACGAGCGCGATGCGGCTCATGAATCCGCCAGATCTTCGAGCGCCTCGCCTTCCAGGCGATAGGTGAACCAGCCGTCGTGCCGTTTCGCGCGCAGGCCTTCGTAGAAATCGATCGACGGCTTGTTCCAGTCGAGCACCGCCCACTCCACCCGGCCGGCGCCCGCCTTCACCGCGCGCGCGGCGAGATTCGCCAGCAGCTTTTTGCCGTAACCGCGGCCACGGAATTGCGGCCGCACGAACAGGTCCTCGAGATAAATGCCGCGCGCGGCGGCGAAGCTCATATAGGTCCAGTACCAGCTTGCGATGCCGACCGGCGCGTCGCCTTCGAAGGCGAGATCGCACATTATGAGAGGGCGCTCGCTCAGATAATCGCGCGCGACGACGCTTTTCGTGATGTGGAATCGGTCCAGCAGCTTTTCGTATTCGGCGAGCTCGCGCAGCAGAGCCAGAATCAGCTCTTCATCGCCCGGTTTCGCGCTGCGGATATGAAGTGCCTGTTTCACCCGTTCACCTTCTACCCTCGACCCGCTTTGACAGGAAGCCATGACATGTCTCAAATGTTAACTGTCGATCAAGGAGATGCCCATGAGAAAAACGATTGTCGCCGCGGCCACGGCCTGCCTGTTGGCGGTCACACCCGCACTGGCGGCGCACCACGACAAATCCGGCGGCGGCGGTGGTGGCCGTTCCAGCGGCGGCGGCGGCTCGCGCGTGACACATACCACCACGACCACGCACAGCACCAGTTGGAGCGGCGGCGGCGGAAAATCCACGCGCACCGTGCGCACCAGTCATGTGACCGTGACGCGCGGTGGCCATGGCACGCGCTTCACGCATGTCACGAGCGGCCGTGGCGGCAGTCACTTCACTGCGAACGTGCGCTCGTATCGGCGCAATTTCAATTCGCCGCGCCGCTACCGCTTCGGCAGCTACAACAGGCCGCACGGCTGGTACGCGCATCGCTGGGTCTATGGCGAGCGCCTGCCCTACGGCTGGTACGGACGCGACTACTGGATTCCGAACTTCGTGAATTTCGGTCTGATCGTTCCGCCGGACGGCTATCAATGGGTGCGTGACGGCGACGACGCGCTGCTCGTCGATGTCGACACAGGCGAAGTGCTGCAGGTGGAATACGGCGTGTTCTACTGAACCCGCTTTTCGAGACGACGAAGCCCCGGGAGCAGGCTCCCGGGGCTTCGTTTTTTGGTAAACCGGATGGAACTATTTCCGGTTTCGCCAGTTTTCACTGCGCGAGACGGAGATTTCCCATGAACAAGAAGCTATTGATTTCAGCGTTTGCGCTCGGCCTGGCGGCCGCTGCGCCATCAGCCGTCTGGGCCCAGCCCGACGACCATCATGACCAGGGCAACGGCAAGCCGGCGGCCGGTCAGGGCGATGAAAACAAAGGCCCGAAGGCCGATGACAGCATGAAGGGTCCCAAGGCGGACGCGGATGCGACCGGCGGCGGCATGAAAGCCGACACGACCAAGACCACGCACCGTCGTCACGGCAAGACCACGACCACGACGACCACCAACGACCGCACGATCAATCGCGATACGACAAACGTCAATACGCGCAACGTGCATCGCACCAACGTCGACATCACGACCTATCGCAGGACGATCCAGGCGCCGCGCCATTTCAGCATCGGCATCTATCGCCAGCCGCCCGGCTACAGCTATCGTCGCTGGGGCATCGGCGAGCGGCTCCCTTCGGCCTATTACGCGCGCGACTATTGGCTGACCGACTACGCGGCCTATGGCCTGATCGCGCCTCCGGGTGACGGTTACGTCTGGGTTCGCTTCGGGCCCGACGCTATCCTGATCGACGAGGACACCGGCGAGACGGTCCAGGTTGTCTACGGCGTGTTCGAGTAACGATCGCCCGCCTTGAATGCAGAAGCCCCGGAAAGTGATTTCCGGGGCTTCTTCTTTTTTTTACACCGCCACTTCCGCCTTGATGTGCGGGTGGGCCTGATAGTTCTCGAGTTTGAAATCCTCATATCGGAATCCGAAGATATCCGTCACCTGCGGGTTGAGGCGCATGACCGGCAACCCATAGGGCTTGCGCGAAAGCTGCTCGCGCGCCTGATCCAGATGGTTCAGGTAAAGATGCGCGTCGCCGAAACTGTGGATGAACTCGCCCGGCTTCAGGCCCGTCACCTGCGCCACCATCAGCGTGAGCAGCGCATAGCTCGCGATGTTGAACGGCACGCCGAGGAAGATGTCGGCGGAACGCTGGTAGAGCTGGCAGGATAGCTTGCCGTTCGCGACATAGAACTGGAACAGGCAATGGCACGGCGGCAGCGCCATCTTTGGCACGTCGGCCGGGTTCCAGGCGGTGACGATCAGCCGGCGCGAATCCGGATTGCGCTTGATGTCGGCGATCAGATTGGCGATCTGGTCGATGCTGCCGCCATGCCCATCCGGCCAGGAGCGCCACTGATGGCCATAGACCGGCCCAAGCTCGCCAGCAGCATCCGCCCATTCATCCCAGATGCCGACGCCGTGCTCCTGCAGATAGTGCACATTGGTGTCGCCCTTCAGGAACCAGAGCAGCTCGTAAACGATCGCCTTGAGGAACAGCTTCTTGGTCGTGACCATCGGAAAGCCGTCGGCGAGGTCGAAGCGCATCTGATGGCCGAAGATCGACAGCGTGCCGGTGCCTGTGCGGTCGCGCTTCTCCACGCCTCGCTTGAGCACCGTCTCCATCAGGTCGTGATATTGGCGCATGGCTGGCCCGCCGATTCCTGCCGCGATCTTACATGCTATCGGTCGTAATAGGCTTCCGTAATTGCCCCTGTGCATTTATCGATTTCAAGTGTCAGTCCGCCGCCGCCCGCAGTGACCATGACTTTTTCCCAGCCGTTTGGCAGGGGCGTAACTTTGGTGCCGGCACCTCTTTGTTGCTCGTATACAGCCCATGACTTGCCGTCATCAACCACGACGACAATGGGATAGCCTTTTTTACGATGAGCCCGGGATTCGATCGCCGCTGCGATCGTCTTGAAAATTCCGCGAGCCGCTGTTTCGCTGGCGACATAAGGTCCCCGTATCATGCCGTCGGCCTTCTCGCAGGTGATGGAACCACCGCCGACCGCCGGTACTGCTTCGGCCGAACTGCTGGCCAGGAGCGCGCCGGCCAAGATTAGGGCCTTGCCCATCATCGATTTATCCGACTCGCGCCTTGCGCAGCACCTCGTTGATCCGGCTCTGCCAGCCGGAACCGGTGGAGCGAAAGCGCTCGATCACGTCGCGGTCCAGCCGTAGCGTCACCTGCTGCTTGGTCGGCGTCTTCTGCGGGCCGCGTTCGCCGCGCTTGCGGTTCAAGATGATCTTCACGAGCTCGTGCGGCAGCACTTCGGCCATGGGGCGCATCGCACGAATGTCTTCGGAAGTCAGTTCGCGGACTTCGCCCTCCTCATCGCCCAGCGGCTTTCTCTTTTTCATATCTGTGGACCTCGCGCTCATTTGCCTTTCGGAAGCTGATAATCCTCACGCCGCCTGCGATCGCCGTGAAACAAACAACGTGCAGTCTGTTTCGGATGAAACCCAGCGCATTGAATCGGGTTTCCGCATACGGAAACCGTCCGTCTTCCGAAAGAACCGCACTTTCCCATTCGAATGCCTCCACCAATCCAAACGGCAACCCGCGCTCGCGCGCGTTCCTCTCGCTCTTGACGGCATCGAATTCGATCTTCATTTTATTGTAACTACAAAAAGATTACCGGTCAAGCCCTTCATGTCTTAACCGATAGCGCCTACATTAGAAGGGTCAGGGCTTGCTCTGACTATGGCGATAAACGGCCACGTAATAAGCGGCCCGGACCCGGGGGCGGTACCCGGCGCCTCCACCACATGTCCTCTTGGCCGAAGAGGACATCTGTGGGGGCGAAACAGGATCGACGGACGTGTAAAGGTGGTTCTTTTGCTCGGTATTGTATCCGCCGTTATCGGGCTACTCGTACAGGTGCCAACGATAATGAAATGGCCCTCGCTGCCTAACTACGGTTAGACAAGCGCGGCTGGAGGGGTGCCGGGCAACAGAAACCCCTCACTTTCCCCTCACGCGAAAGCGGCACCCCTCAATTGTATAGTGGCAAGCCGGCAGAGCCGGCTTGCGGGGGCGCCGGGCAACAGAAGCCCCCCACCTAATCTCTTTCCACAAACAAGCTTGTCATCCCCGGCGAAGCGCGCGGTTGCGCGCCGAGGGAAGGGGACCCAGGTCGTCACGTCTGTCCGGTGCCCGACCACCTGGGTCCCCTTCCCTCGCGCGAAGACGCGCTCGCCGGGGATGACAAGTTTTTGCTTTTTTAATTTCCACCTTCTTCTGCCTCGCGCTGCGCCAAGCTTGTCGTCGAGGTCTCGGCGAGCGCCAACTGCTTCTCCGCCTCCAGCGCCAGTCTTCTTTTGCGCGGTTCCTCGACCAGCGCGAGCAGCAGCGTCAGCGCGACGACCTCGAACACGATCGAGACGCCGAACACCGTGCGATAGCCCAGGCTCGCCGCGATCAATCCACCCATCAGCGGGCCCAGCGCGCTCATGATGCTTTCCGCCGTATTGGAGAGCGCCAGGCGCATCGCCATGTCGTCGCGGTGGCCGAATTCGAAGACGATGTTCTGCGCGCTCATGTTGTAGCCGGAATTGGCGGCGCCCAGCCCGAAGAACGCCGCGATGAAAAACGGCAGGGTGTGCACGCCCATCAGCAGCGCCGTCGCCCCGATCCAGAACACCAGCGCCGCAATGAAGCAGGAGCGGAAGCCCAAGCGGTCCGCCATCGTGCCCCAGGCGAGATTGGCGACCGTATCGGCGATCAGATAGGCGAAAGACAGCGCGCCGATGGTCGCGCCGCTCATCCCCACCGTCTGGCTCGCATAGACGATGTAGAACGGTGACGCGACGCGGCTCGCGATGGCGAAGGTCCGCGCGATCATGAAATAGAGGAACGGCGGATTGCCCTTCAGCATCGGCACGAAATCGCGCACCCGCTCGCGCAGATTGACCCGCGGCCGCAGGCTCGGCGGCTCCGGCTCGCGCACCAGGAAGCGGAACGCGGTCAGGCCCAGACTGGTCAGCACGAAGGCGACGAGAAAGGTGGTGCCGTAGCCGTTGCCCCAGAAATTGGTGCCGACCAGATATTTGCCGGCGAAATAGGACAGCAGCGCCGCGATCAGCCCGCCGGTCATGTTGCGCCAGCCCTGCAGCCGCCCGCGCCAGGCGATCGGGATCATCTTGCCGAGCAGGAACTGGAACGCGACGCCCTGCGGCCCGGAGAACAGACCGAGGAAGAACAGGAAGAACATCACGGACGCGAGCAGCGCGCTGCCGTGCAGGAGCCAGCCGACGAGCGCCAGCCCCAATATGTTCACGCGCATCAGCGTGCCCAGCACCATGGAGACCGGCAACACATGCTTGCGGTGCTCGATATGGGCCGCGCCGACGATGGGCGAGATCGTGCCGCCGAGCTGCTGCAGCGCCAGCCCCAGGCCGACGGCCACGTCCGAGCCCGACAGCATGTGCAGGTAAGCCGGCACGAAAGTCGGCGCATTGACCAGGCGAAAGCCCGTCATCCCCAGCATGCCGTGCACGTAATGGCCGGCATAATTGCGCTTCAGGTTCTTCCAGACAAACCGCTCATACGCCGCCTCGCGCTCGGGCACGGTCTCGAGGCCTTCGTAGAGCGAGTCCAAAGTGGGATTCCTTGCGGCGGGATTCGCACTCTACCTGCCCTAAGAGGCAGGGCAATTGTGTCTGGCAAGATAGAAGAAAGGATTCACGCGGAGCCGCAGAGACGCGGAGTAGAACGATTCAGGCAAAGCCGCAAAGGCGCGAAGCCGCTAAGGTCTCAGAATCCGCTATCGCCGGGCTCGCCCGGCAACCCTTATTTCGCTCTGCAATGTTAGCCAAGGTCGGGATCGTGGTTGGCCGGCCAAGGCCGGCCGTGACGGTGTTGGGAGAGGTTCTTCGCGGCTTCGCGCCTTTGCGGCTTTGCGTGAACATTTTGCACTTCTTCTCCGCGGCTCTGCGGCTCTGCGTGAATCTCTTCTTGTTAAGAGCGCCTCAGCCGGAAGGCTGGAAAACTCCGCCGCGCCGGAAATATGCCACCGATGCCGAAACAATGACCACGCAACCGCCGATGGTCACCGCGTTGGCGACGCCCAGGCGGTTGGCGACGGCGCCCAGCATCAGCGAGCCCCAGGGCATCATGCCGAGGAAGCATTGGGTGTAATGCGAGATCACGCGGCCGCGGAAATTCTCGTCGGCGGTCATCTGGATGATGGTATTGGTGGTGCCGCCGAGCAGCATCAGGCTGCAGGATGTCGGCAACAGCAGCGCGATGCTCAGCCACAAGACATGCGAATGCGAGAACGCGATCAGGCAGAGCCCGAAGCAGAACGAGGCGGCGATGGGCGCCAGAGTCAGCCAGCGCTCGTGGATGCGCGACAGGCCGTAGGCGCCGACCAGCGCGCCGGCGCCGACGCTGGTCATCAAGGTGCCATAGCTGGTTGAGGCGCCGTGCAAGATGTCGCGCGCGAAGGCGGGCAGCATGGAGAGATAGGCCGCGCCGAACATCGAGGAGACGGCGACCAGCATCAGCGACGTGCGGATGCGCGGATTGCCCAGCGAATAGCGATAGCCCGCGATCATCTCACGCAGAGGATTAAGCTGCACCCGCGCGACGCGCGCGGGAAAGCGCATCAAAAGCAGGCTGGTCAGGACCGCTGCGAAGGACAGCGCGTTAAGACCGAAACAGATGCCCTCGCCCACCACCGCGATCAGTGCGCCGGCGACGCTGGGGCCGACGACGCGCGCCAGGTTGAACATCATGGAATTGAGCGCGATGGCCGAGCGCAGATCCTCGCGCCCGACCATGTCCAGCGTCATCGACTGGCGCGTCGGCACGTCGACCGAGTTGATCAGGCCGAGCCCGAAGGCGAGCGCGATGATCTCCCAGACCTGCACGACATGGGTCAGCGTGAGGATGGCGAGGATCGCGGCCTGGATCATCGCGAGGCTCTGCGTCACGATCAGCATCTTCCGGCGGTCCACCCGGTCGGCGATCATGCCGCCGAACGAGGCCATGAAGAACACCGTGACCTGGGCGCAGAACGACGTGAAGCCCAGCAGCAATGTCGAATGGGTCAGGCTGTAGACCAGCCAGGCCTGCGCCACGATCTGCATCCAGCTGCCCATCAGCGAGATGAGCTGGCCGGTGAAGAACAGCCGGTAATTGCGGTGGCGAAAGACATTGAACAGCGCCAGCGCGGACGAGGCGCGCGCGAGGTCCTCGATTTCCTGCTCGGCGGGGGGCTCGTCGGGCGGCGTGCCGACAAGCGTGCTTGTCAAAACGCCGTCGCGCGTGCTTGCGTCGGGGGGATCGCTACTCGTTACCGAAGGCATGGACATGGTTTCAACCGAGGTACTCTTTGCGCCCTTCCGGCTCAAGGGGCTTTCGCTGCCAAACCGCGTCGTCATGGCGCCCATGACACGCTCGAAATCGCCCGGCCAGATCCCCGGCACCGATGTGGCCGCCTATTACCGCCGCCGGGTCGAAGGCGGCGTCGGCCTGATCCTGACCGAGGGCACCTCGCCGGAGCACAAGTCCGCCTCCAACGACGCCAATGTGCCGGCCTTTTTCGGCGAGGCGTCGCTGGCGGGCTGGGCCAATGTGCTGAAAGAGGTGAAAGCGGCGGGCGGCCACATCATGCCGCAGCTCTGGCACCAGGGAATCATGCGCCGGGTCGGCAGCGGCCCCTATCCGGACGAGCCCAGCATGGCGCCGTCGGGCCTGGCCAAGCCCGGCAAGAAGGTCGCCGAGCCGATGACGGAGCGCCACATCGCCGACGTGATCGCCGGCTTCGCCAAAAGCGCGGGCTATGCCAAGGCGATGGGCTTCGACGGCGTGGAAATCCACGGCGCGCATGGCTATGTGCTCGACCAATTCTTCTGGGACGGCACCAACGTCCGGGAAGATCATTTCGGCGGCAGCCTGGAGAGCCGCACCCGCTTCGCCGCCGAAGTGGTGAAGGCGGTGCGCGCGGCGACTGGCCCGGACTTTCCCGTGCTGCTGCGTTTCTCGCAATGGAAGCAGCAGGATTTCACCGTGAAGCTGGCGCACACGCCGGCGGAACTCGAACGCTTCCTCGCGCCGCTGTCGGCTGCCGGCGTGGACATGTTCCATTGCTCGACGCGCCGCTTCTGGGAGCCGGAATTCGAAGGCTCCGACATGAATCTTGCGGGCTGGACGAAGAAAATTTCCGGCAAGCCGACCATGACCGTGGGCTCGGTCGGCCTCGACGAAGATTTCATCAACGCCTATCGCGGCAAGCAGGCTGAGACCGACCGCGCGCATCTGGACGGGCTGATGGAAATGCTGGCGCGCGGCGATTTCGATCTGGTGGCGGTGGGCCGCGCGCTGATCGTCAATCCGGATTGGCCCAACGCGCTGCGCGAAGGCCGGCTCGATCAACTCAAGCCCTGGACGCCGGAAGCGCTGACGACGCTCATCTGATCGCCGATATGCATTGACTCGTCATTGGCCCGGTTTAGTGTTCGGCCATGGCGAAGGACTTCATCGGTTATCAGGCATTGACGGACGCGGCGCTGCGCGGCGTCGTGCGCGATGCGCTTCGCCGGGTGGAAAAAACCGGGCTGTTGGCCAACCATCATTTCCGCGTCACCTTCAAGACGCTGTATCCCGGCGTGGAGATTCCCGATTTCCTGCGCGAGCAATATCCCGAGGAGATGACCATCATCCTCCAGCACCAGTTCTGGGGCCTGAAGGTGCGCGACGACCGCTTCGACGTGACGCTGTCGTTCCGCAAGGTGCCGGCGACGCTCACGGTTCCGTTCGCGGCGCTTACGCAGTTCATGGATCCGGGCGTGGAGTTCGAACTGCAGTTCCGCGAGATCGGCGAGGACGGAAAGCTCAAACCCGCCACGCCCGCGACGCTTTCACCCGTCGCCCAGCTGGAGACGCCCGGCGAGGCGCCCGACGCCGACAAGCCCGCCGCGCCCGGCGAAGTCGTCAGCCTCGATGCCTTCCGGAAGAAATGATATAGATTGTGAAGTAAAATCGGCAATGCTAAAATAAAATCGCTTTATTCAGATTGCTACGATGACCAGCAAAGACGTTTCAAAACGGCCTTCAGGTTCGCTCCACGACGAACCGCGCGAATTCATACAAGATTCAAAGGTGCGATTCGCGCCTGCCGATAACCTCTATGACGCGATCCGCTCCGATATCGCGCCGTTGGGCCAATTCGAATTCATGTCCTTGGCGCGAGATCGCGAGCGCGGAATACCGTTCTTCGATCCCGACCACGAAGACGAATGATCATTCTCGACACCAATGTCATCTCCGAGGCGATGCAACCGCGACCTGCCGAGGCCGTGATACGCTGGCTGCGTTTCGCGCCTGGGGAGGAACTGTTCACGACCGCGATTACCGAAGCCGAGATGCGCTATGGGGGTGGAAACCGCCCGAAGGCGAAAAGAAGAGAGCTCGAGGAAATAGTTGGACGCATCTTTGCTGTTCGCTTTGCGGGCAGAATTCTTCCTTTCGACAGCCAAGCGGCGAAAGCTTTTCCACGCATACTTGTCGATATGCAGCGCGACAGTCGTAGCCATTCGCGCGGGGACGCCCAAATTGCCGCCATTGCTGTCTCCGTCGGCGCGGTCGTAGCCACCCGAGATATCGAAGATTTCGAACGCGCCGGCGTCGAAATCATCAATCCATGGACGGCATGAACCGCAGGCGCTAGGAATGAGCCGTTGAAAGCCAGGTTCGCCATGACCAAACCCACCCGCACCGAGACCGACAGCTTCGGGCCCATCGCGGTTGCCGCCGACCGGTATTGGGGCGCCCAGGCCGAGCGCTCGCTGCACAACTTCAAGATCGGCTGGGAGAAGCAGCCCGTCGCCATCGTGCGCGCGCTCGGGATCGTCAAGCGCGCCGCGGCCGAGACCAACATGGCGCTCGGGCTGCTCGACAAGACGCTCGGCGCGGCGATCGTCAACGCGGCGCAGGAAGTGATCGAGGGCAAGCTCGACGCGCACTTCCCCCTGTCGGTCTGGCAGACGGGCTCGGGCACGCAGTCCAACATGAACGCCAACGAAGTGATCTCCAATCGCGCCATCGAGATGCTGGGCGGCGAATTGGGCTCGAAGAAGCCTGTCCATCCCAACGACCACGTCAATATGAGCCAGTCGTCGAACGACACCTATCCGACGGCCATGCACATCGCCTGCACGGAAGAGATCGTCCACGCGCTGATCCCCGCGCTCCAGTTGCTGCGGGGTGCGCTGAACGACAAGGCGCAGGCGTGGAAGGACATCATCAAGATCGGCCGCACCCATACGCAGGATGCGACGCCGCTCACGCTCGGCCAGGAATTCTCCGGCTATGCCCAGCAGGTTGAGAACGGCATCGCGCGCATCGAGCAGACATTGCCCAAGCTGATGGAGCTGGCGCAGGGCGGCACCGCCGTCGGCACCGGGCTCAACGCGCCCAAAGGCTTCGACACGATGGTGGCCGAACGCATCGCGGCGATCACCAAGCTGCCGTTCAAGACCGCGCCCAACAAGTTCGAGGCGCTGGCCGCGCATGACGCGATGGTGTTCAGCCACGGCGCGATCAACACCGTGGCCGCCTCGCTGTTCAAGATCGCCAACGACATCCGGTTTCTCGGCTCGGGACCTCGATCCGGGCTGGGCGAGCTGTCGCTGCCGGAAAACGAGCCCGGCTCCTCGATCATGCCGGGCAAGGTGAATCCGACGCAGTGCGAGGCGGTGACACAGGTCTGCACCCGCATCTTCGGCAATCACGCCACGATCACCTTCGCCGACAGCCAGGGCCAGTTCGAGCTCAATGTCTACAACCCCGTGATGGCCTACAGCTTCCTGCAGAGCGTGCGGCTGATGGCCGACAGCGCGCGCAGCTTCACCGAGAACTGCATCACCGGCATCGAGCCGCGCCTGGGCAACATCAAG
>DATNNS010000381.1:0-2313 GCA_035601715.1 Rhizomicrobium sp. | reverse complement strand
CGGATCTCGGGCCCTGCGAAAACCGCCTATCCCAACGGCGCGGCGGTCGCGCCCAGCGGACCGGCGCAGCTCAAGGCTTCCAAAGGCTCCATCAACGTCGTGATCCTGGCGGATAGCGACGTGTTCGACGACCGCTTCTGGGTTCATGTCGAGGACGCGTTCGGCAAAAAGGTCGCCACGCCCTTCGCCGACAACGCCGCCTTCGTGCTCAACGCGGTGGAGAACCTCGCGGGCTCCAGCGACCTGATCTCGCTGCGCACGCGCGCCACCAACGACCGGCCGTTCACCGTGGTGAAGAAAATCCAGGCCGACGCGCAGGCGCAGTTCCAGCAGGAGGCCGACGCGCTGCAACAGCGCATGACCGATACCGAAAGCCGGCTGCACGCGCTCGAACAGGGCGGCTCGACCAACGGCAAGCCTGCGACCGCCACGTCGCTGACGCCCGACCAGCAGGTCGAGATCGAGCGCTTCAAGCACGATCTGATCGACACCCGCGCGCAGCTGCGCGACGTGCAGCGCAACCTGCGCAAGGACATCGACCGGCTGGGCGAATTCCTCGCCATCGTCAACATCTGGCTGATGCCGATCCTGGTGGCGCTGTTCGCCGTCGGCCTCGCCGTGCTGCGCCGCCGCCGCCGCGCGCGCGCGATCGCGTTGTGAGGCGGCCATGCTGAACAGCTTTCTCGCCGATCCGCGCCGCCGCAACCTGGCGATCCTGGGTGCCGTGGCCGTCGTCGCCGTGCTGCTGGCGCTGCTCGCGCTCGACGCGCGGCAGAACGAAGTCGCGCCGCGCTACCGCGCGGAGCAGTTCTTCCCCGATCTCGCGGCGCATGAGCGCGAGGTCTCGCGCATCCGTGTCGCGTCGAAAAAGGGAACGTTCGACATCGTGTTCAAGCCCTATCGGGGCTGGGTGCTGCCCGCGCGCGACGATTATCCCGCCTCGTTCGACCAGGTGAAGGAGACGATCATCGGTCTCGGCGCGCTCCAGACGGTCGAGCCGAAAACGGCGCGGGCCGACTGGCTGCCCGCCGTCGGCCTCGGCGCGCCGCCGCAAGGCAACGGCGTCGAGATCGCACTGCTCAACGACAAGGGCGAGACGCTTGCGGCGCTGATCGTGGGCAAGAGCGAGGATATCGGCGATCCGGGCGGCGCCATCGGCCTGTTCGTGCGCAAGCCGGACAGCAACCAGAGCTGGCTGGTGAAGAGCGTGTTCGAGCCCAAGAGCGATCCGTCGGACTGGATCGAGAAGCATGTGATGGATGTCGACCGCGCGCGCATCCAGGAGACCGACGTCGATCCCGCCGGCAGCGCATCTTATGAAGTGCGCCGCGAGCAGCCGAGCGATCCCGATTTCAAGGTGACCGACCTGCCGGCCGGACGCGCCCTCGCCGACGATACGGCAGCCGACGGCGTCGCCGCCGCGATCACCGATTTCAGTTTTGACGATGTGCGCGCCGCCAAGAATTTCGATTTCAACGACGCCGCACGCGTCATCACCAAGACGTTCGACGGGCTGACCGTGACGGTGCAGACCATCCGGCAGGGCGCGGATTACTGGGCGACGGTTTCGGCCGAAGCCGGGCCCGGCAAGCCGGACGCGGCCCGCGAAGCGCGCGACATCGACGCCCATGTCAACGGCTGGGCATTCAAGTTGCCCGATTTCAAAGGCCAGCTTTTCACGACGCCGCTCGAGAATCTGCTGAAACCGCTCGGCGCCAAGCCGGCGCCGGCGCCCTGATCCGGCTTTCCTCCCCCGCCGTTGCGGGGGAGGTGCCGAGCGTAGCGAGGCGAAGGGGGTGAGTGTAGCGGTTACGAATATACCTTCGATACCTCCTCACCCCCTCCGTCGCGCAAGTGCGCGTCACCTCCCCCGCAACGGCGGGGGAGGAAATCAAATCAGGTTTTCTGTCTTGACCACGACGTTCGATCCCTTCCTTCGCGACCTCTGGTACATGGCGACGCCCGCCCGCGCGTTGCGCGCGGGGCAGTTGCGGCGGCAGATGCTGCTGGGCGAGCCGGTGTTGGTCGGGCGGATGAAGGACGGCAAGGCGTTCGCGCTGCGCGACATCTGCCCGCATCGCGGCGTGCCGCTCTCCGCCGGACGTGCCATGGCGGAGAACACCGTCGAATGTCCCTATCACGGCTGGCGCTTCCGCGGCGACGGCGTGTGCTCGCTGATCCCCTCGCTCGCCGACGGCCAGGAGATCGATCCGTCGAAAATCCGCGTGCGCTCCTATCCCGTGCGCGAGCAGGACGGGCTGATCTGGATCTACATGGCCGCGCCTGGACGCGAGAGCGCCATCCCCGCGAGCA
>DATNNS010000380.1:0-2967 GCA_035601715.1 Rhizomicrobium sp. | reverse complement strand
TGGAAGATCTGCGCCGTGCCGGCGAACGTGCCGTGCACCGAGATCGGCACATGCAGTTGCGTCATCACCCGGTCGATCGCCGCGGTCGCCGCGCCGAGCGACTGGCCCGGCGCGAGGTTGAACGAAAAGGTCGTCGCCACGAACGGACCCTGGTGGTTGACCGCCAGCGGCGTGGTGCCTGGCCCGTAGCTGGTGAAGGCGGCGAGCGGCACCATCTGCTCCTGCGCCGTGCTCACCGAAGCGCCGGTCGAGGCCGCGCCGCGCGCGTTGTTGGTGAGCGCGTTCAGTTGCTGGTTGCGCTGCGCGTCGTTGGCGATGCTGCTCGCGGTCGGCGCGTTCAGGCTCGAGACGATTGTGCCGGCGACCGCGCCGGTTGCCTGCGTGCCGCTGAGCGCGCCGCCCGACGTGCTGACATAGATGTCCTTCAATGTTTCCGGGCTCTGCCAGAACTCGGGCGCGACCTCCATCACGACGTGATACTGATTCAGATCCTCGTAAATGGTCGAGACCTGGCGCTGGCCGAACGCGTCGTAAAGCGTGTTGTCGATCTGCGAGACGCTGATGCCGAGCCGGGCCGCGGTGGCGCGGTCGATCTTGAGATCGACTTCGAGCCCCTTGTTCTGCTGGTCGGAATTGACGTCCTCGAGTTCGGGAACGTCTTGCAGCGCGTCGGTGATCTTGGGCACCCAGGTGTTGAGATCGTCCAGCGTGTCGGCCTGGATGGTGTACTGGAACTGCGCGTTGCTCTGCCGCCCGCCGGCGCGCACGTCCTGACGCCCCTGCAGGAACAGCCGCGCGCCGGCCACGGTGGAAAGCTTGGGCCGCAACTCGTCGATCACCTGATCGGTGGTCAGCGAGCGCTGCGACAGGTCTTTCAGCTGGATGAACACGAAGCCCGAATTGGTCGAGCCGCCGCCCGGCCCGCCGCCGCCGCCGGTGAAACCCGCGACGCTTTGCACATTGGGATCGTTATGGATGATCTGGATGAAGCGGGCGAATTTCTGCTCCATCAGCTGGAACGAGATGCTCTGGTCGGCGCGGATGCCGCCGCTCATGCTGCCGGTGTCCTGCTGCGGGAAGAATCCCTTCGGCACGACGATGAACAGATAGACGTTGAGGCCAACCGTCAGCAGCAGGATCAGCATGATGGTGAGCGGATTGTCGAGCGCCCATCGCAGGCTGCGGCCGTAGGTGCGCTGGGCGCGCTCGAAGGCAAGCCGCGCGCCGCGCATCAGCCGGTTCTCGTGGCCCTCGTCGGGCAGCGAGGCGAGATAGGCGCACATCATGGGCGTGGTGGTGAGCGAGATCACCAGCGAGACCAGGATCGCCACCGACAGCGTCACCGCGAATTCGTGGAACAGCCGGCCGACGAGGCCGCCCATCAGCAGGATCGGGATGAACACCGCGATCAGCGACAGGCTCATGGAGAGCACCGTGAAGCTCACCTCGCGCGCGCCGAGCAGCGCCGCCTCGAACCGCGGCATTCCCGCTTCCATGTGGCGGGTGACGTTCTCCAGCACCACGATCGCGTCGTCGACCACAAAGCCGGTCGCCACCGTCAGCGCCATCAGCGAGAAATTGTCCAGGCTGAAGCCCAGCAAATACATCACGGCGAAGGTGCCGATCAGCGACAGCGGCAGCGCCAGGCTCGGCACCAGCGCCGCGCGCGCCGTGCGCAGGAACAGGAAGACCACCACGAGCACCAGCACGGTGGCGATGAGCAGCGTGCGTTCGACGTCGCGCACCGAGGCGCGGATCGTGGTTGTGGTGTCGTTGACCACGTCGAGGCGGATGGACGGCGGGATCGCGGCGGAGAGCTCGGGCAGCAGCGCCTTCACGCGGTCCACCGTGTCGATCACGTTGGCGCCCGGCTGCTTGTTGAGCAGCACCAGCACCGCCGGCACGCCGTTGGCCATGCCGAGGTTGCGCACGTTCTCCACCCCGTCGCTGACACTCGCCACGTCGGACAGCCTGACCGCCGCGTTGTCGCGATAGGCGACGATCAGGCCGCGATATTGGCTGGCGCTGGTCGCGGTGTCGTTGATCGCGAGCTGGTAGCGCTGGGCGCCCTGCTGGATCGCGCCCTTGGGGCTGTTGGCGTTGGCCGCGGAGAGCGCGGCGCGCACATCCTCCAGCCCGATGCCGTATTTGAACAGCGCGCGCGGATTGAGCTCGACGCGCACGGCCGGCAGCGAACCGCCGGTCAGCTGCACCTCGCCGATGCCCTGGACCTGCGACAGCTTCTGCTCGATCACGGTCGAGGCCGAGTCGTAGATCTGACCGGGCGACAGCGTAGCCGAGGTCAGCGACAGGATCATGATCGGGATGTCGGCGGGGTTGACCTTGCGATAGGTCGGATTGGCGCGCAGCGACGCCGGCAAGTCGACGCGCGCCGCATTGATCGCGGCCTGCACGTCGCGCGCAGCACCATCGATGTCACGGTCGATGCCGAACTGCAGCGTGATGCGCGTCGAGCCGACCGAGCTGGCTGAAGTCATCTCGGTGACATCGGCGATGGCGCCCAGATGGCGCTCCAGCGGCGTCGCCACGCTGGTCGACATGGTCTCGGGGCTGGCGCCCGCCATCGAGGCAGTGACCGAGATGATCGGGAAATCGACATTGGGCAGCGGCGAAACCGGCAGCAGGAAAAACGCCACCGCGCCCGCCAGCGCCAATCCCATCGTCAGCAGCGCCGTGGCAATCGGTCGGCGGACGAAGAGCGCGGGCAGGTTCATGGCGCGGTGGGCTCCGCGCCATGGCCAAAGCGCGCCTGCCGCCAGTCGCGCAACTCATGCGCCCAGCGGTCGAAATAGATATAGATCACCGGCGTGGTGAACAGGGTGAGCGCCTGGCTCACCAAGAGGCCGCCGACGATGGCGATACCGAGCGGATGGCGCAGCTCCGAACCCGTCCCGCTGCCCAGCGCCAGCGGCAGCGCGCCGAACAGCGCCGCCACCGTCGTCATCA
>DATNNS010000379.1:0-2491 GCA_035601715.1 Rhizomicrobium sp. | reverse complement strand
CACCGCCGCCGGTCCAGATCTGCAGGCCGTCCGAGTCATGAATCTCTGGCCGCCAATCGTTCGCCCCGCGCCGATCGTTTTCACCGTAGAAAAACATGCTGGTCAGCGGCGCCACACCCAGCCTGTCGATGGCCTTGCGCGGATACAGGGCCGTATCGATGTCCATGATCATGGTGGCGCCGGGATCGATGAGAAAGCGCACCGCGCCTGCGATGCTGGGCGAGTCCATCAGTGCGTACATCGTCAGGGTGCCGGAAGACTTCGCCGGCCGCTCGAACCAAAAGGCGGTGAAGCGTGGGAATTCCTCGGGGCGAGGGTAGGCGGTGTCCACGGCGAGCGCGCGCGCCGACAGCCCATATTGGCGCGTGTCGCCGCCGACGGCGCGAAAATAGGCGGCTCCCAGGAATGCGGCGACGTCATCCTTCCAGTCCGTCACGAATTGCACGCGAAATCCCGCAAAGCCGGCGTGATCGCGCATCAGCGCAGGGTCTAAGCCCGCTTTGTCGAACTCAAACATCGAGGGCTCATAGACTATTTCGCGCGCCTGCCCATCCTTCACTTCATAGAGTTGCACCGCCTGGTTGAAGCCGCGCCCAACATGGAAAAATTGCACGCGAAAGTACAGGCCCGCATCGCCCCACAGGGCGTGATCGGTGCGAAATCGCAGCGACTGATACTGATCATAGTTCAAGGTCGCAATGGCGGCGGGTACCACGTCCTTGGAGGTCTCATAGGGGTTGCCGGCGAGAAATCGCGCGTGGCCCTTGAGCCACGCATAATCAAAGGGCTTTGCCGGCCCTGAGCCTGCTGCGGCAGGGCTCGCGGGCTGCGGCGCCGAGGTCTGCGCCGGCGCGGCCGCGTCGACAAGATCGGCGCCGGCCAGTTGACCGGCGGCCAAAGCCATCGCAGTTTTTAAGATTTCGCGTCGACGAACCATGGGTTGAAATCCTAGATCGAGAACGTGGGTTGCACGGAATCGGGGAGCAGGGCCAGTTGATTGAGAAAGCGCGCGTCGGCGGCAACCTCGACGCGTTCCATCGGTGTAAGCCATTGCAGGGCCTCATCCAACGACCGTGCATCCATCAATTTCTGTTCCGCGGTAAAGGCATGCGGATCCGGCTGGCCGCGCGGATCAGCGGGGCGCGACAGATTGCCGTTGATATGCGCGATCCGCGCCTCACGGTGCCGCGCCAAGAACCGCAATCCTTCGGTGGGCAACGGTTCGCTATCTCGCGCCAATTCCTCGCGACGCGCGACGAGTGCGGGTGTTTCCACTTCTTCCGGCGTGCGC
The DNA here is from genome assembly GCA_035601715.1 of Rhizomicrobium sp. GTDB lineage: Bacteria > Pseudomonadota > Alphaproteobacteria > Micropepsales > Micropepsaceae > Rhizomicrobium. Next base: position 1,200 of record DATNNS010000379.1, on the reverse strand, counting down.
AGCAGCGCGAATCTCGAGAGGAATCTGCCCAATGTCTCGCTGCCGCTGAGCGCCGATAGCGGCACCGAGAGAAACAGGCCGAGAAGCGCCGGCGAAACCCAAGCCAGCAAGGGCGGCGAGATGAAGTACACGATCACCGCGGTGACGCAGCTCAAAAGCATGTGCCGGCGATGAAAGCGCCAGGCGTCGCCCCAGGAGGTATGGCCGGCGTCGCGGCGCTGCGGCTTCCAGCCCGAGTCGCGTCCCATGAATACTTCGAAGACATGGCGGGACTGCACGATCATCAGGATCGGCGCGTACAGCGCCGAAAGAATGGTTTCGAGCAGGAAACTCGCCGTTATGCCGATGACGCCGCCGGCGCCGCGGCGAATGCGGCGCGAGAGCAGGGCGCGAATCAGCCCGAGCGTTTTTGGGATCAACAACACCACCATGCTGAACCAAAACAGCGCCATCATGAGTGCGACATCGAACCGCGGCCAGGTCGGGAACAGCTGAAAATCGTGGCTGAAGTATTCGGGACGGATGAAGCGCGACTGGATCGCGAGCGCGAAGCCGATGCCGATCATCAGCAGCCACATCGGCGAGGACAAATAACTCATGATGCCGACGCCGAGGTGCATGCGGCTGATGAATCTCAAACCCGCGCTGCCGATGATTTTCATGTGCTGCAAGTTGCCCTGCGCCCAGCGGCGGTCGCGAATCGCGATATCGATCAACGTTGGCGGAGACTCTTCCCAGGAGCCGCCGCAATCGGTGGCCATGCGCACCTTCCAGCCGCCGCGGCGCATGAGGGCCGCCTCGACGAAATCATGCGAGAGCACGAAACCGCCGAAGGGCTTGCGGCCCTTGAGTTGCGGGAGGCCGCAATACTGGGCGAACGCCGCCACGCGAATGATGGCGTTGTGGCCCCAATAATTGCCGCTGTCGCCCGACCAGGCGGACAAGCCGCGCGTGATGATCGGACCGTAGACGCAAGCGGCGAATTGCTGCAAGCGGGCAAATAAGGTGCGCGCGCCGATCAGCTGCGGCGCGGTTTGCAGAATGCCCAGCTTGGGATCCGCTTGCATGTCCTGCACCAGCTGATTGAGCGTGGGCGCATCGATGAGGCTGTCGGCATCGAGCACGATCATATGATCGTAACGGCCGCCCCATCGGGTCACGAAGTCTTCGATATTGCCGGATTTGCGCGCAACGTTGCGC
>DATNNS010000378.1:0-3175 GCA_035601715.1 Rhizomicrobium sp. | reverse complement strand
AGCGCTTGCGGCGGGCGCGTGAAGGGCAGGGCAGCCGTCATTGGCCGCGCGCTACACGCGCTGTGCCGGTGTTGCCCGCGGCAATCTTCTCCGCTTCCGGCAGCGTCAGGAACGAACGTTTGGCGACGGCATCGGTCTGCGGGAAATCGGTGCGGAAATGGCTGCCGCGACTTTCGCGGCGCACCAGCGCGGCGGCGGTGGTGAGCCTGGCCGCCGCGGTCATGTTGAGCAGCGACGGTTCGCCATTGCCGGCCCGTTCGACCGAGGCGATCGCCGACAATGCGCGCGTGAGGCCGGCGGCGTCGCGCTCCAGCCCGACGTTGCGCGTCATCGCGTCGCGCAAGGCGCGCGGCGGCGGCGCAGCGGCGAAACGCGCGGGCGCGGGCGGCCGTCCGCTGCCGCCGCGGCGCACGATCGAGTTCTTCACGTCGTCGGCCGCATGCGCGCCGAACACCAATGCTTCGAGCAGCGAGTTGGAGGCGAGGCGATTGGCGCCGTGCAATCCCGTCGCGGCGCATTCGCCGACGGCCCACAACCCGTCGAGCGAGGCGCGCCCGCGCAAATCCGTCGCGATGCCGCCCATGTGGTAGTGCGCGGCCGGCGCCACCGGGATCGGCTGTGTCGCCGGATCGATGCCGGCGGACTGGCAAGACGCAAAGACCGTCGGGAAATGCGCGGCGAAGCTCTCGCCGAGCGCCGCGCGGCAGTCCAGAAACACTTTGTGGCCGTGGGCGATCTCGCGATGGATCGCGCGGGCGACGACGTCGCGCGGGGCGAGCTCGGCGTCGGCATGGATCGCCGGCATGAAGCGCCGCCCGCTCTCATCGATCAGTATCGCGCCTTCGCCCCTCAGCGCCTCGGTGGCGAGCGGCGCCGGATCGCGCCCGATATCCAGCGCCGTGGGATGGAACTGGACGAATTCCGCGTCGGCGATCACAGCACCCGCGCGCGCCGCCATGCCGAGACCCTCACCGCGGCTTTCCAGCGGATTGGTCGTCACGGCGTAGAGGGCGCCGAGACCGCCCGTGGCGAAGACGATCGCCGGCGCGCGGAACAGGATGAGCTTGGCATCGCTGCCCAAGCCATAGCGCGCGAACAGTCCGGTGACGCGACCGTCCTCCAGCGCCAATTCGATGGCGTGGAAGCCTTCCATCACGCTGATCGATGGCGTGGCGCGCGCGGCGTCGGCCAGCGTGCGTGTTACTTCCGCGCCGGCGCGGTCGCCTTTGACATGTACGATACGGGCGGCGGAATGCGCGGCTTCGCGGCCGACCGCGAGCGTGCCGTCAGAATTGCGGTCGAATGGTGCGCCGTAACCGACAAGATCGTCGATGCGGGCCGCGGCTTCTCGCGCGACGAGGGCGGCGACATCGTTGTCGCAAAGGCCCGCGCCCGCGACGACGGTATCGCGCGCATGCGCCTGCCAGGCGTCTCCGCTGCCGACGGCGGCAGCGATGCCGCCTTGCGCCCAGACGCTGGAGCCCGTCGTACCCGGCCGTGCGCCGGCCAGGATCAAGGCCGGAAAGGGCGCGAGCTTGAGCGCGGTGAACAATCCCGCAAGCCCGGCGCCGAGGATCAATGCGCCCGGGGCTTCGATCACATTGTCGATCTGGCGGGTCATGCCGCGCTGACCGGCATCTGCACGGCCAGCATGCGCTCAACGGCGGCGCGCGCAGGGGCCGCAATGGCGGGATCGACGATCACTTCATGCGTCATCGTCTGCAGCGAACGCAGCACGCCCTGCAACGTGATGCGCTTCATGTGCGGGCACAGATTGCAAGGCCGCACGAAATCGATGTCGGGGAATTCGACGGCGACGTTATCGCTCATCGAGCATTCGGTGACCATTACGACGCGCTTCGGCCGGTGGTTGCCGACATAGCCGATCATCGCGCTGGTCGAGCCGGCGAAATCGGCTTCGGCGACGACTTCCGGCGGGCATTCGGGATGGGCGAGCACGACGACGCCCGGATTGGCCGCCCGATAGCCGCGGATGTCGGCGGCGGTGAAGCGCTCATGCACTTCGCAGTGCCCCTTCCAGGCGATGATCTTGACGGGCGTCTTTTTGGCGACGTTCTGCGCCAGATATTCGTCCGGAGTCATGATCACCGTATCGACGCCCCATTCGCGCGCGATATCCTCCACCACGGCGACCGCGTTGGACGAGGTGCAGCACACATCGCTCTCGGCCTTCACCTCCGCGGAGGTGTTCACATAGGTGACGACCGGCAAGCCGGGATATTTCTGCTTGAGCAGCCGCACATCGGCGCCGGTGATCGAGGCGGCCAGCGAGCAGCCGGCGCGCAGGTCGGGGATCAGCACGGTCTTGCCGGGCGAAAGGATCTTGGAGGTCTCGGCCATGAAATGCACGCCGGCCTGGACGATGATCCGGGCGTCGGTGCGTGCGGCTTCGCGGGCCAGCTGCAGCGAATCGCCCGCGAAATCGGAGACGCAGTGGAATATCTCAGGCGTCATGTAGTTGTGGCCGAGGATTACCGCGTTCTTCTCGGCCTTCAGGCGATTGATTGCGTCGATATAAGGCGCATGCACGGCCCATTCGATCTCAGGCACCACATGGGCGACCTTGTCGTAGAGCGCTTGCGTGGTGCGCGCGATCTCGGGTGTGAACGGGAGAGTGTCCGGCCCACTTTGCGTCACCCGATCCATAGTCGCCTCCTTAATGCTCATATTGAGCATATATATAGGCCGGAAAGACCGGCCTTAAAGGCCGGCAGCGAAAATTTATGCTACACTTCAGCATAAATCAGTCAAGCGGGCCGGTCCGTACGCCTGTTGAAGAAACCTAAGAGCCCCCTCGCGGGAACCGATATTTCGTGTAAATTCAGGGCTCTCGCGGGCAAACGGGGTTTAGAACATGGAACTGCGCTCGACCGGCAAACTGGCTGCGGCTGGTGTTTTTGTCTTGGCGGCTTGCTTCGCCGCGCCGGCAATGGCCCAAGATATCGGCAGCCTCGCCGGTGATGTTCAAGGCGGCTACACCCATTACGACACCAGGCAGACGGCCAAGGACGACGATACAAACGAGTGGACCGCCGGCGGATCTGCGGTATTCACGCTGAGCAATCCGGGCATCAATTTCCAGGGCAATTTCGAAAACGCCGGAGTGAAGGTCAAAAATCAGAGCACCGATGACTGGGGCTATGGCGGGGACATC
>DATNNS010000377.1:0-13637 GCA_035601715.1 Rhizomicrobium sp. | reverse complement strand
ATCGGCGCGCCGGTCACCGCGCGCATCGACAGTGCCGCGCCGCCGCGCGCATCGCCGTCGGCGCGGGTCAGGATGATGCCGGAGAGTTTGACGCGCTCGTTGAACGACTTGGCGATGTTGACCGCGTCCTGGCCGGTCAGGCTGTCGGCCACCAGCAGCGTTTCATGCGGCGAGACCTGGTCGCGCACCTGCGCCACTTCGGTCATCAGCTGCTCGTCGATATGCTGGCGGCCGGCGGTGTCGAGGATCAGCACGTCATAGCCGCCGACGCGGGCCGCCGCCATCGCCCGCTTGGAAATCTCGATCGGCGTCTGGCCCGCAAGGATCGGCAAGGTCGGCACGCCGGCCTGCTCGCCGAGGATTTTCAACTGCTCCATCGCGGCGGGACGCGACACGTCGAGCGAGGCCATCAGCACGCGCTTCTTCTCGCGCGTCTGCAGCATCAACCCGAGCTTGGCCGAGGTCGTGGTCTTGCCCGAGCCTTGCAGGCCGACCATCAGGATGGGCGCCGGCGGCGAGCCCAGGTCGAGCGCCGCATTGTCGGCGCCCAGCATCTCGACCAAGGCGTCGTGCACGATCTTGACGATCTGCTGCCCCGGCGTGACGGAGCGGATGACGCTCTCGCCGATGGCGCGGGGACGAACGCGATCGATGAAATCCTTGACGACTGGCAGCGCGACATCGGCCTCGATCAGCGCGGTCCTGATCTCGCGCAGGCCCTCATCGACATCGGCCTCGCTGAGCGCGCCGCGCCCGCGCAAGCGGTCGAATGTGGCGCCGAGGCGCTTTTGCAAGCTGTCGAACATGCGATCGCGTATCCCAAAGCAGTAACGCCCCAGGGGGCGCACCTGCGCTGCCTGGGGTCGATCCCGAGCCGAGCCCGGGACCGGAAAGACTAGGCCTTTCCGGATGGCGCTTCTTAAGATGAGGTTTTGGCCAAGTCAAACCGGAGCGCAGATCCGCGCGCGCTTTGCCCGTTCTTCAGCAGTCGGTGGCGCCGTTCGCCCATTTTTTGACCTGCTGCGGCAAATGCGGGATGTCGGAGTGATAGGCGCCGTTGATGCGCATATGCGTTGCCGAGCCGTCCGCCTGCATTTCGATCAGGTTCCATTCCTGCGAACTGAAGTAACCTGCTCCTATCACCGAAATGGTCGCGGTTTGTTTTTGCGCGTCGAACCACGGATCGATGTTCAAGTCGAAGATCGTGGAGACTCGGCCGACCAGGCAGGTTCGGAACATATCGACTTCCCCGGCATAGACCGTTTGCAGCGGCCGCGGAACGTCGAACACATAAGGTTTTGTGTCGCCAGTTCCGAATCCCGCCGTCGCGCACCCGCAAAGCGAAAGGACAGGAAAGGATAAAGCCGCGATGGCCCTATGGATTTTGCGCGGGGTATTCATGGTCACGGGCCTTCTTGTGACTCACAATAGCGGAGATTTCGGCAAGCGCCATTCCGCGCGCGCAGCGCGATCGTCAGCGCAACCCCAGTTTCTGCTTCAGATACACGAAACTCAGCGCCCACATCTCCGCCGCCTGTTTGTGGTTCGCGGCCGCGGCGTGCCCGCCGTCCGTGTTCTCGTAGAACAGCACATCGTGCCCTTGCGCTTCCATCTTCGCCGCCATCTTGCGGGCATGGACCGGCGTCACGCGGTCGTCGCTGGTCGCGGTGACGAACAGGACCGGCGGCATCTTCACGTCCGGCTTCACGTTCTGGTAGGGCGAATATTTCATGATCCATTCGCGCGCTTTCGCGTCGGCCGGATCGCCATATTCGCCGATCCAGCTCGCGCCGGCGCCGATATGGGTGTAGCGGATCATGTCGATCAGCGGCACCTGGCAGACCACCGCCCCGAACAGGTCAGGGCGCTCCACCATGTTGGCGCTGACCAGCAATCCGCCATTGGAGCCGCCCATGATGCCGAGTTGCTTGGGCGTGGTGATGCCGCGCTTGACGAGGTCTTCGGCGACCGCCTGGAAGTCGTCATAGGCCTTCTGGCGGTTGCCAAGCAGCGCCGCCTGATGCCAGGACGGCCCGAATTCTCCGCCGCCGCGGATATTGGCCAACACATAGACGCCGCCCTTGGAAAGCCACAGCAATCCGAAATTGGTCGAATAGACCGGCGTCTCCGAAATCTCGAAGCCGCCATAGCCGTAGAGCACGGTGGGCGCGGCGCCTGTCTGCGTTTTGGTGCGCGTCACGAAATAGGGAATCTGCGTGCCGTCCTTCGACGTCGCGAAGAACTGCTCGGTCATCAGGTTAGACGCATCGAAGCGCGCGGGCAGGGATTTGATCGCGAGCGGCTTGCCGTCGCCCGCATCGGCATAGAGCGTCGTCGGCACGGTGAAGCTCTCGAAGCGGAACTGCGCCTGCGGTCCCCAATCATTGGTCGAGACGATATGCGTCGAGCCGCCCGCGGGCAGGTCGAGCCTGGTGTCGCTCCATTTGCCGTCCGCGCCCATGCGGAACGCGTGGATGGAGCCTACGACGTTGCTGTAGATCGAGGCATAGACCGCGTCGCGCCCGGTCGACACTTCGTCGACGCTGCTCTTGGCGTCCGGCACATAAAGTTCGGTGAACAGCGGCGTGGCGCCTGGTTTCGCGAAGGATGCGATGGGGACCGCGATCAGCGAGCCTTTGCGGAACGCTTCGGTGCCGCCGAGCGGCGTCCAGTCGTCGCGCAAGGCGAAGATCAGATTGCCCCCGGTCGCGCCCTTGAGATCGGCGCCCAGCGGCAGCGGCAGTTTTGCCGCCGTGCCGCCCGGTTGCAGCAGATAGTATTCGGCCTCGAAGAAGCTCACGCCGCGCTGCACCAGCGCGATGGTGCCGGACGGCTGGCGCATCACGACGCCGGCGCTGGAGACGTCGCTGAGCTTGCCCGTGAAGATTGTCTTCGCGTCGGCCATCGTCGTGCCGCGCTTCCACAACTTGACGACATTGGGATAGCCGGAGGTCGTCATCGAGCCGGGGCCGAAATCGGTGCCGACCAGGACGGTGTCTTCGTCGAGATAGGTGATGGCGGATTTGGCTTCGGCGAGGTTGAAACCGTCCTTCATGAAACTCTTCGTGCCGAGATCGAATTCGCGCACCACATCGGCGTCGCCGCCGCCGCGCGAGAGGCTGACCAGGCAATGCTTGAGCGCAGGCGCGCAATCCGCACCCTTCCAGACCCAGTTCTCGTGCTCGTCGGCTGAGAGCTTGTCGAGATCGATCAATGTCTCCCATTGCGGCGCGGGCTTGGCGTAATCGGCGATTGTCGTGCGCCGCCAGACGCCTTTGGGATGGTCTGCGTCCTGCCAGAAATTGAAGACGAAGTCGTGATCCAGCGTGCCATAGGGAATGCGGTCCGTCGCATCCATTACCTTCAAGACGGCATCGTAATTTTTCTGATAGTCCGGGTCGGCCTGCAGCACGGCGGTCGATTTGGCGTTCTGCGCCTTCACCCATTCCATCGGCTTGTCGCCGTGGATGTCTTCGAGCCAGAGATAGGGATCGGCGGCCTCGGTTTTCTTGTGGCTGTCCGTCACGCCGCTCGCTCCCATTGCGCTCAAGCCGCCGGCAAGCGCGCCGACGAGCATCACGCCGAATACCGTTCGTCCGAATTGCATCGCTCTGGCTCCGAAAGTTCCGCGCCTAGTGTTTCGCCGGGCCAGCGCTCAGGCCAAGCTTCTGCGCGAGATACGTATAGGACAACGCCCACATCTCCGCTTCCGCCTGGTGCGTCACGCCGGGGCCGTGGCCGCCTTCGCTGCTCTCGTAGAACAGCGCGTCCTTGTGCATCGCCTGCATCTTCGCCGCCATCATGCGCGCGAACACCGGCGTCACGCGGTCGTCGCTGGTCTCGGTGACGAACAGGATCGGAGGATATTTCACCTCCGGCTTCAACGTCTCATAAGACGAGTATTTGAGAATCCAGGCGCGATCCCTGGCGTTGGCCGGATCGCCATATTCGCCGGTCCACGACGCGCCGGCGCCAAACTTGGTGTAGCGCAGCATGTCGATCAGGGGGCGCTGACAGACCACGGCGCCGAACAGGTCGGGCCGCTGCGCTATCGTCGCCGTCACCAGCAAGCCGCCGTTCGAAGCGCCGACGCTGCCGATCTGCTGGTGCGTGGAGAAGCCGCGCTTGACCAGATCGGCGGCCACCGCCTCGAAATCGTCGAAAGCGCGCTGGCGATGTTCGAGCAGCGCTGCCTGGTGCCAGGCAGGGCCGAACTCTCCGCCGCCGCGGATGTTGGCGACCGCGATCGCGCCGCCTTTTGCGAACCACGCCTCGCCCGGCGCCAGCGGACGATGGCCGTCGTTCCAGTACCAGGGGAACAGCGACAATTCGAAGCCGCCATAGGAATACAGGATGGTCGGCAGCGCGCCCTTCTGGTTCTTCGGATGGATGTAGAAATACGGAACCTGCGTGCCGTCCGCCGACGTCACCCAGAACTGCTCGGAGACCAGATTGCTCGCATCGAAGCGCGCGGGCTCGGCTTTGATCGCGGCGGGCGCGCCGCTGCCGTCAGTGGCATAGAGCGTGACCGGCTGCAGGAAGCTCTCATAGCTGAAGAACGCTTCCGGCCCCCATTGGTTGACCGAGACGATATTGGTCGAGCCGCCCTGCGGCATGTCGAGCCTGGTGTCGCTCCACGAGCCGTCGGCATTGGGGCGGAACGCGTGGATCGAACCGGTGACGTTCTGGAAGATGGAGGCATAGACCGCGTCGCGCCCGGCGCCGACATCGCCCACGGTGCTGCGCGCATCGGGCGTGTAGAGCACGTGGAACACCGGTAGCATCTTCTGCATCACGACCGGTTTCAGCGCGAAGGCGACCAGCGCGCCTTTCGCGATCGGCTGGCCGCCCGGCGGCGTCCAGGCATCGCGCAAGGTGAAGATCAGATTGCCGCCCGTCACGCCCTTGAGATCGGCCGTGATGGGAAGCGGCAGCTTCATCGTCGTGCCGTTCGGCAGCACATAGTAAAACTCGGCAGTGAAGGCATCGAGGCCGCGAATGATCAGCGGCACGTCGCCCGCGGCGCCGCGCAATACGACGGGCGCCGCCGAGACATCGTCCGGCTTGGCTTCGAAGATCGTTCTGGCCGCCGACAGCGGCTGGCCGCGATGCCACAGCTTGACGATGCGCGGATAGCTGGACTTGGTGATCGAGCCGGGACCGAAATCGGTGGCGACCAGCACGTCGTCGGCGTCGAGATAGGCGGCGTTCAGCTTGGCCAGCGGCAGCGCGAAACCGCCGGCGACGAATGTCCTGGTCGTCGGGTTGAATTCGCGGATCGTCGTCGCATCGCCGCCGCCGGGCGAAAGCCGCACCAGGCAATGGACGTTGTCGGAGAGGCAATCGGCGCCCTGCCACACCCATTGCGCCTTTTCATCGGCATCGAGCTTGTCGATATCGAGGATCGTTTCCCATTTGGGCTGCGCCTTGCGATAGTCCGCGATCGTCGTCTTGCGCCAGATGCCGCGCACATGGCCGGCGTCCTGCCAGAAATTGAGCACGTCGCCGTGATCGAGCTCGCCATCCGCGATGCGATCGTTGGCATCGAGCACCTTCAGGATCGCGTCGTAGTCCTTCTGGTAATCGGGATCGGATTTGAGGACCGCGAAGCTTTTGTCATTCTGCTCTTTGACCCAAGCGAGCGGCTTGGCGCCGTGAATATCAGTGAGCCAAAGCCAGGGATCGGGCGAATCCGGGGTCAATTCCGCCAGCGCCGGCAGCGCACAGGCCGCAACCAGAACAACGCCCAAAGCCAATTTGCCGAATGTCATGGTCCACCACGTGCAGCGCCGCAGGATCGCTTTTTGAAAATCGGCGCGCCCGAGTCAACCCAGTGGTCAACCCGCCGGTCAACCCGGTGGTCAACCCACTGGCCGTTTCGGGCTCTCGCGACTATATAAGCCCACCATGACGCCATTCCTCAAAATGCACGGACTGGGCAACGATTTCGTCGTGTTCGACGCGCGCGATCAGGGGCTTGTGCTGGACGCGGACAAGGCGCGCGCCATCGCCGACCGCAGGCAGGGCGTGGGCTGCGATCAGGTGATCGTGATCGAACCCGCGGTGAACGGCGCCGATGCCTTCATGCGCATCTACAACGCCGATGGCGGCGAGGTGGAAAGCTGCGGCAATGCCGCGCGCTGCGTCGCGCGCCTTTTGATGGACGAGAAGGGCACAGACGAAATCCGGCTCGAGAGCGATGGCGGTCCGCTGGCCTGCGTCGCGGCCGGCGATGCGGTGCGCGTGAATATCGGCGCGCCGCACTTCGGCTGGCAGGATATTCCGCTGTCGAAAGAGATCGATACCAAATCCTTTTCGTTGATCGTTCCGGGCTCCGACGAACCGGCGCTGAAGAGCGCGAGCGCGGTCTCGGTCGGCAATCCGCATTGCGTGCTGTTCGTCGCCGATGCCGAGCATGCCCCGGTCGCGGGCCTCGGATCGCAGATCGAGCGTCATCTGTTTTTTCCCCAGGGCACGAATGTGGAGTTCGTAAGCCGGCTTGCGCCGGATCGCTTGCGCATGCGGGTCTGGGAACGCGGCGTCGGCATCACGCTGGCCTGCGGCACCGGCGCCTGCGCCACCATCGCCGCCGCGCGGCGCCGCGGGCTTTGCGGCGAGAAGGTCGAGGTCGTGCTCGATGGCGGAACGTTGCTGCTCGAATGGGCCGGCGGTGACGCGCCGATCTTCATGACCGGGCCGTCGGCGCTGGCCTATCGCGGCGAGATCGATCTGGCATGAACCAGATCGTCACCTTCGGCTGCCGGCTCAATGCCTATGAAAGCGAGGCGATCCGCGCCCGCGCGTCTGAGGCGGGGTTGCAAGACGCGGTGATCTTCAACACCTGCGCGGTGACCGGCGAAGCGGTGCGCAAGTCGCGTCAGGCCATCCGCAAGGCGCGCCGCGCCAATCCAGGTGCAAAGATCATCGTCACCGGCTGCGCCGCGCAGACCGAACCGGAGACCTATTCCGCGATGGAAGAAGTCGATCTGGTCCTCGGAAATGCCGAAAAGCTCGATGTGCGAGGCTATATCGGCGATAGCGAGCGGGTGCGCGTCAACGACATCATGTCGGTCAGGGAAACCGCGCCGCAATTCGTCGATTGCTTCGAAGGCCATACCCGCGCGTTCCTGCAGGTGCAGAACGGCTGCGATCATCGCTGCACCTTCTGCATCATTCCCTACGGCCGCGGAAATTCGCGCAGCGTGCCGCTGGGTGCCGTGATCGGCGAAGCGCGGCGGCTGGTCGAAACGGGTTTTCCCGAGATCGTGCTGACCGGCGTGGACATCACCTCCTACGGCGCCGATCTGCCGGGCGCGCCCGGGCTCGGCACGCTGGTGCGCAAGATCCTCAAGCTCGTTCCGGAACTGAAGCGGCTGCGCCTGTCCTCCATCGATTCCATCGAGGCCGATGACGATCTGATGCGCGCCGTCGCGGAGGAAGAACGGCTGATGCCGCATTTCCATTTGTCGGCGCAGTCGGGCGACGACATGATCCTCAAGCGCATGAAGCGCCGCCATGCGCGCCGGGATACGATCGCATTTTGCGAGCGTGTGCGACGCCTGCGGCCCGAGGTCGCTTTCGGCGCCGACCTCATCGCGGGCTTCCCGACCGAAACGGAAGCGATGTTCCAGAACACGCTCGCGCTGGTCGATGACGCCGGCCTGTCCACGCTGCACGTCTTCCCCTTCAGTCCGCGCAACGGCACGCCGGCTGCGCGCATGCCGCAAGTGATACGCGGTGTCGTGAACGAGCGCGCCGCCCGCCTGCGCGCGAGGGGTGAGCAGGCGTGGTCGGCACGTCTCGATGCGCTCGCGGGCAGCGAACAGACACTGCTTGTCGAGCGCGGCGGCATCGGCCGCACGCCGTGTTTCGCGCCGGTGCAGACCGACGGCGAGCCGGGGTGCTTCATTCGCAGGCGTCTGCATCGCGCCGATGCGCGGCTGATCGCGGATGTCATGCGATGAGAACGTTCGGCGAGGCGCCGCCGCCTCCGACCCTGGTCGAGCGGCTGAAGGAGGGATTGGCGCGCAGCACCGGCGGCCTCAGCGAAAATCTGGCCGCGGTCTTCACCCACAAGAAGCTGGACGCCGCCACCGTTGCCGAACTGGAAGAGGCGTTGATCCGGGCCGACATGGGCGCTGGCCTGGCGGCGCGGCTGGCGGGCGCCGTCGCCAGGAACCGCTATGACAGCGCAATCTCCGAACGGGAACTGCGCACGGCGCTGTCGCGCGAAATCGCCGCCGTCCTGAAGCCGTCCGAAAAGCCGCTGACGGTCGATCCCGCGAAAAAGCCCTTCGTCGTGCTGGTCGCCGGCGTCAACGGCACCGGCAAGACCACGACAATCGGCAAGATCGCCAAGCGGCTGGCCGGCGACGGCCTCAAGGTCGTCCTCGCCGCCGGCGACACCTTCCGCGCCGCGGCGATCGAGCAATTGCAGGTCTGGGGTGCGCGCGCCGGCGCCGAAGTCGTCTCCCGCGCCGCCGGCGGCGATGCCGCGGGCCTTGCGTTCGATGCGCTGGAACGCGCCCGCGCGGTGGGCGCCGACGTGCTGCTGATCGACACTGCCGGCCGGCTGCAGAACAAGGCCGGGTTGATGGGCGAACTCGAAAAGATCGTGCGCGTCATCAGGAAGCTGGATGCGACCGCGCCGCATGCCACACTGCTCGTGCTGGATGCGACCACGGGGCAGAATGCCATCGCCCAGGTCGACGTGTTCAAGGGTGTCGTGCCGCTCACGGGCCTGGTGATGACCAAGCTCGACGGCACCGCAAAGGGGGGAATTCTGGTGGCGCTTTCTGACCGTTTCGGATTGCCGGTCCATTACATCGGCGTCGGCGAGAGCGCCGACGATCTGCAGCCCTTCCATGCCGAAGCGTTCGCCAACGCGCTGACGGGGATATCATGAGCGCCGGCCGCCGGCTTTCGCCTTTGGCGCGTACCGGTCTCGATCTGGGCCCGGTCGTGATCTTCGTCGCGCTGTTGCTGACGACGAACGCTTTCGTCGCCACCGGCGCGTTCATGGCGGCGATGGCGGCCGCGCTCGCGATCGGCTTCGCGGTCGAGCGGCGTTTCTCGCCGATGGCGCTGATCACCGGCGCCATCGTGCTGGTGTTCGGCGGCCTGACGCTCTATCTGCACAACTTCATCTTCATCCAGATCAAGCCCACGATCATCTACACGATCTTCGCGATCATCCTGGCGGGCGGGCTCGCCACGGGGCGCAACTTCATCAAATATCTGTTCGATCACGCGTTTCACCTGACCGAGCCGGGCTGGCGGATGCTGACCTGGCGCTGGGTTTTCTTTTTCATCGCCATGGCAATCGCCAATGAGATCGTCTGGCGCAATTTCTCGCTGCAAGTCTGGGGCGCCTACAAGCTGTTCGGCGCCGTGCCGCTGACGTTCCTGTTCGCGCTCGCCCAGACGCCCTTGATCCTTAAACACCAGATCGAGGAAAAACCAGCGGATACAGCCCCTTAACGGGATGTCGCCGTGGGGTTGCCGAACGGTGCGAAGACCGTTTGGCCAATCGTCTGACGATACTGATCCAGCGCCCATTTTACGCTGGGGAAGGCAAGCTCCGTCCACGGAATATCGTTCCACCCGAACAGCTTGACCTCGAGGCTCTCCGGTCCCGGCGCGAAGTCGGGCGTGGCCAGCGTCGCGCGATACATCAATTGCACCTGGCTGATATGGGGAACAGCGTAGACCGCGAGCAGCGCATCGATGACGATCTCCGCGCAGGCCTCTTCCCGCGCCTCACGCCGCGCGCCGTCCTGCGGCGTTTCATGTTCTTCGAGATAACCCGCCGGCAGAGTCCAGTAGTTCTTTCGTGGTTCGATCGCGCGGCGGCACAACATGATGCGGTCGCCCACAGCCACCACCGATCCGACGACGATCTTCGGGTTGGCATAATGGACATGGCTGCAGCGTCCGCAGACATAGCGTTCAGTCGTATCGCCGTCCGGCACGCGCCATTCGAAATGCGGCGCGGGCGGCGGCGGCGGTTTGCGACTAGCTGACATCCAGTTGGAGAATTTGCACAAATTGCATGCGTCGCGAAAGGGCGTTCCATATTCGATCTTTTTGGCGCGGCAAAATCGAATCCAAACCTTGTCGGCGCGCCTTTGCGCGTCTAGTGTTCCTTGCAAGCGGTGGGGAGCTTGAAACCCGCAGGCCTTGCCCGGCGTTACACGGGACAGTCTCCAAAATACAAACGGGACCACGCCGCCCAACAAAAATTTGGAATGTCAGGGGTGTTTCGATGAATTCGAAGGGACAGCGCAAGGCGAACGGAAGCTTTGAGCTCGCGGAGGCGCCCTCGCATCTCATGCGGCTTTGTCAGCAATATTACGGAGACCTCTACGCGCGCGAGACCGGCGCGCGCGATCTGACCAAACAGCAGTTCACGCTGCTGAGCGCGCTCGAACACCGCGACGGCGTCAGCCAGACCGTGCTGGTCGAGACCACCGGCATCGATCGCTCGACCTTGGCCGAGATGGTGCGGCGCATGCGCGAGCGCGGCCTGTTGTCGCGCGAGCGCACCGAGGAAGACATGCGCGCCAATGCCGTGGTCATCACCCAGGGCGGCCGCAAGGCCCTCAAATCGGCGCGCTCCGCCGCGGAACGGGCGGAACGCATGTTCCTCGAAGCCTTGCCGGCTGCGGAACGGCCGCGTTTCGTGAAATTGCTGGCGACCATTGCGACCGCCGGCGAGGCCGCCAACGGCGATGCCCGTCCGCGCCGCAAGACCGCGCGGCGCCTGCGTCACTGATCGTTAGACGTTGATATCGAGCTGTGCGCCGAGCCGCTGCGGCCGCACGGGCGAGGCGCTTTGCCGCGCCACATCGGCCGCCTTGGGCTCTGCGACGGGCGGCTTGGCCGGCTGCGGCGGGCGCAGCTGCTGGGACGCCACCAGAAGATTGTTGCCGCTGATCTGCATGGCCCTAATATTTCAGGGAATGCTTTCCAAAGCCTGAAGATCAGCGTGTCTGCTTCGCCCTGGCGATGGCCGGCAGCACGATGTTGGTCAGAGCATCGCCCACCAGTGGGCCGGCATAGCGCAGCCTGACGATCCCGCGGCCGTCGATCACGAACGTCTCCGGCACGCCATAGACCCCCCAATCGATGCCCGCGCGCCCGTCCGCGTCGAAGTCGATGCGCGCATAGGGATCGCCGACGTCGTCGAGGAACGCGCGCGCCTTGTCGGCGGTGTCCTTCCAGACCAAGCCGTACAACGCGACGCCCGGCATGTTCTTGATATCCGCCAATCCCGGCGCCTCCTCGCGGCACGGAATGCACCAGGACGCAAAGACGTTGACCACGCTGACATGGCCGGCCGCGAGATCGGCCCGGCCGAACGCCCGCGCCTTCGTATCCAGCGCCGGCAGGTCGAGTTTGGGCGCGGGCTTGTCGATCAGCATGGACGGAAGCTGCTGCTCGCTGAGCGGCGGCTTCCACAGCGCGATCAGCAACAGGCAGGCCAGCACCACGAATGCCACTGTGGGCAGCACATAGATCAGCCGGCGCAGCAGTGTCGTCATCGCGCGCGCTCCAGCGCGGCGAGACGCGCTTTGGCGCGCGCATAAGCGTTCCAGGCGAGCGCTGTCGCCGCGCCAAGACCGGCCAGCGTCACGCCGTAAGCGGGCCAGACGAACGCGGCATAGCCGCCCATCGCAAGAAATTGGGCAAGGAAATGGCTCATGCGGTGCCCTGCATGATCAGCGCGCGGGCGCGGCGCTCCAGAATCTCCGTGCGTATCCGCACGATCCACAGCGTGACGAACAACAGCGTGTAGCCCACCGCCATCAATCCGAGCGGCCACAGAAACACACCCGCGATCAATGGTCCGCCGACGCGCAGGATGCTTTCGCCCTGGTACAGCGTGTTCCACCAGTCGACCGAGAACTCGATGATCGGCAGGTTCACCACGCCGACCAGCGCCAGGATCGCACAGGCGCGCGCCGCCCGCACTTCGTCCTCGATCGCGTTCCACAGCGCGATGTAGCCCAGATAGAGCAGCAGCAGGATCAGGAACGAGGTCAGCCGCGCGTCCCACACCCAATATGTGCCCCACATCGGCCGTCCCCACAGCGAGCCCGTGATCAATGCCAATGCCGTGAACAGCGCGCCCAGGGGTGCTGCGGTCTTCGCCGCGACATCGGCCAGCGGATGGCGGTTGACCAGGCCAATGAGCGAGGCCAGCGCTATCAGCCCGTAAGCCAGCATCGCGATCCACGCCGCTGGCACATGGATGAACATGATCTTGACAGTGTCGCCCTGCTGGTAATCGGGCGGCGCGGTAAAGCCGAGATAGAGACCGACGGCGAGAAACAGAGCGGCCGCGCCCGCCAGCCACGGCAGCAGCGCGGCCGTCGTGTCCATGAAGCGTTTGGGATTGGCGAGTGCGAACATCGGCGTCGCTCTAGGCTTTCGGTTCGAGCATGGTCAACCCGCCAGGTGAAGGCGCACGGCGGCGCCCGCCGCGAACGGCGACAGCAGCACGGCGGCTGTGGAGAATGCCGCGACCAGCCACAGCGCGCCATTCGAAAGCCCGTCGAGCGCGGCCGGCACCGCGCCGGCGCCGAAGATCACGGCCGGCGCCAGCAGCGGCAGCACGATCAACGGCAGGATCAGCCCGCCGCGGCGCACCGCCAGCGTCAGCGCCGCGCCGATCGCGCCGATCGCGCTGACCGCGGGCGTGCCGAGCGCGAGCGAGGCGACGAGCGCGGGATAGCCGCGCGCGGGCAGGTCGAACAGCAATGCCAGAACCGGCGACAGGAGCGTCAGCGGCAGGCCGGTGGTCAGCCAATGCGCCGCGATCTTGGCAAGCACGGTGGATTCCAGCGACAGCGGCGCGAGCGCGATCAGATCCAGGCTCCCGTCTTCGTAGTCGGCCTGGAACATGCGATCGAGAGACAGCAGTCCCGCCAGCACCGCCCCCACCCACAACACCCCGCCCGCGATGCGCGCGAGCAGGCGCGGATCCGCACCGACGCCGAGCGGCACCAGCACCGCAACGCCCGCGAAGAACGCCAGCGCCAGCATCATGCCGCCGCCGGCGCGCGTGGCAAGACGGAGGTCGCGCAACAGCAGGACACGGAACGCGGTCATGGCGCGCCCAGCGCCAGCCGCGCGCAATCGATCCCCAGCGGCTCATGCGTCGCCGCGATCACGATGCCGCCGCCGGCGCAATGTTCGGCGATCATCGCGCGCAACAGCGACTTGCCTTGCGCGTCGAGCCCCGCCAGCGGTTCGTCAAGCAGCCACAGCGATCGCGCGCCGATCTTGAGCCGCGCCAGCGCCAGGCGCTTCTTCTGGCCGGCGGAGAGGTAGCGGCAGGGCAAGTCGCGGACGCGGGAAAGGCCGACCGCTTCCAGCATCTCACCTGCGTTATCGTTGGCGCCGCCCAGCGCGGCGAAGAAGCGAAGTGTTTCCGTCGGCGTGAGCTGCGGCTTGGCGCCGTCTTCGTGGCCGAGCCAGCCGACAAACTTGCCGCGCTCCTCGGCGTCTTCGATCGCACCGAAGCGGATCGTGCCGGACGCCGGCGCGAGGAAGCCGGCGAGCGTGCGCAACAGCGAGGTTTTCCCCGCGCCGTTCGGGCCTTCGATGGCGACCACGGAGCCGGCGTTCGCCTG
>DATNNS010000376.1:0-5133 GCA_035601715.1 Rhizomicrobium sp. | reverse complement strand
TTCAGGCGGCCATAGATCTCGTCGATATTCTTCTGGCCGCTCTTGAGCGTGTCGCCGGTGCGGAACACCGCAGCGTCGACCTGCATCGCGTTCTGCATCGCGAGACGCAGCTCAGAGGTCGGCGTGTTGCCGTTGGCATGGCGGAACTTGTCGAGCCGCGCCAGCGCGAGATCGGCTGAATCCTTGGGCAGCTCGGCATGCTTCTCGCCCGGCGTCACGATCGCGGCGCAGCGCAACGCCGCGGCGCGGCCGAACACCACGAGATCGATCAGCGAATTCGAGCCGAGCCGGTTGGCGCCGTGCACCGAGACGCAGGCGCCTTCGCCCACCGCCATCAAGCCGCGCACCGGCGAATCGGGATTGCCGTCCTTCAGCGTCAGCGCCTCGGCCATGACGTTCGTCGGGATGCCGCCCATATTGTAGTGCATGGTCGGCAGCACCGGGATCGGCTCCTTCGTCAGATCGACACCCGCGAAGATGCGCGCCGATTCCGTGATGCCGGGCAACCGCTCGTGCAGGATCTTCGGATCGAGATGCGACAGATGCAGGTTGATGTGGTCCTTCAGCGGGCCGACGCCGCGGCCTTCGCGGATCTCCACCGTCATCGCGCGGCTAACGACGTCGCGCGAAGCGAGATCCTTGGCGTGCGGCGCATAGCGCTCCATGAAGCGCTCGCCTTCGGAGTTGGTCAGATAGCCGCCTTCGCCGCGCGCCCCTTCGGTGATCAGCACGCCCGCGCCGTAGATGCCCGTCGGGTGGAACTGGCCGAACTCCATGTCCTGCACCGGAAAGCCCGCGCGCAGCGCCATCGCGTTGCCGTCGCCGGTCTGCGTATGCGCTCCGGTGCAGGTGGCATAGATGCGGCCGAAGCCGCCGGTGGCCAGGATGACCTTGTGGGCGCGGAAGCGGTGGATCGTGCCGTCGTCCAGGTTCCATGCCATCAGGCCGCGCACCGCGCCGTCCTCGACGATCAGGTCGAGCGCGAAATATTCGATGAAGAAATTGACCTCGTGCTTGACGCATTGGCCGTAGAGCGAATGCAGGATCGCGTGTCCCGTGCGGTCGGCGGCGGCGGCGGTGCGCTGGGCGATGCCCTGGCCGTAGTGGCTCGTCATGCCGCCGAAGGCGCGCTGGTAGATGCGCCCGTCGTCGGTGCGGCTGAACGGCACGCCGAAATGCTCGAGCTCGTAGACCGCTTCCGGTGCGTTCTTGCAGAGATATTCGATCGCGTCCTGGTCGCCCAGCCAGTCCGAGCCCTTCACCGTGTCGTACATGTGCCAGCGCCAGTCGTCCTCGCCCATGTTGCCGAGCGCCGCGGCGACGCCGCCTTGGGCCGCGACCGTATGACTGCGCGTCGGGAACACTTTCGTGACGCAGGCGGTCTTGAGGCCGGCGGCGGCGCATTCCAGGGTCGCGCGCAGACCCGCGCCGCCCGCGCCGACGACGACGACATCGAATGTGTGGTCGGTGATGGGATAGGCCGTCATGCGATGGCGATCCTGAGCAGGGCGATGATGCTGGCGACGCCGACGACGATGGCGAACGCCCGCGACAGCAGCAGCAACACGATCTTCCAGCCGTCGCTATGGGCGTAGTCGTCGATCACCGATTGCAGCCCAATCACCATGTGATAGAGCAGGATGACGACGAAGATGCCCATCAGCGCCGCGTTCATCGGGTGCTGGAAGAAGGTGTCGACGGCGAAGCCCGGTGCGCCGACGAAAGCGAGCGCGGAGATCACGAACCAGACGGTCAGCGGGATCAGCGCCACCGCCGTGATGCGCTGGCGCCAGAAATGCTGCGTGCCGGAATGGGCGGGGCCGAGGCCCTGAACGCGATGGAGCGGGGTTTCCATGCTCATGGCACGATCCCCGCGTGATGGAATGCCCAGGCGAAGATGCCGACCGCGAACAGCACGGAGAGCGCATAGACCAGCACGCCGGTGCGGTTGGCGGTGGGGACCGCGAAGCCATAGCCGAGATCCCAGGCGAGATGGCGGATGCCGTTGAGGAAATGGAACATCAGCGACCACACGAAGCCGAACAGCACGACCCAGCCGACGGGATTGGCGGCGGCCTTCTGGAACAGCGCGTAGGATTCCGGCCCGCTCGCGGCGGCGATCAGCCACCAGGCAAGCAGGACGGTTCCCGCCGACAGCGCCACGCCCGTCACGCGATGCGTGATCGAGGCCGCCATCGTGACCTGCCAGCGATAGATGGTGACGAAGGGCGAAAGCGGGCGGGCCGTGCGCGGGTTCTCCGCCATGAAAGTCCCTGAAATCCGAAGCAGCCGGAGTGTAGAATTGGAGGCGTCTTAGTCAACCGCGGGAATCAGGCGATTTGCCGCGCAGCCGCCGTGATAAGTCCACGGCCTAGTCCATGTGTTCGACTTGATCTCCGAGCACCGCAACCCTGTCGTGCTTCCTTTCCTCGTAGACGGAGAATTTTGGAGCCGGGAAGGAGGGATCGGCGAACGCACCCGCCGGAATCGCCGTGACGCCCGCCATGTCGTCGATCGCGTAGGCGACCGTCGAGCCGCAAATCGGACAGAAGCGATACGTCACGCGGCCTCCGCCATCGCCCGTTCGACTCCAGCTCTTGTGGTCGCCAATGATCTCGACGCGGTCATCCGGCCAGCGCGCCTGATAGCTGAAGGCGCTGCCCGTGCGTTTTTTGCACTCCAGGCAATGACAGACCGACACCCGCACCGGCTCGCCCGAGCAGGTCGCGCGCAGCTGTCCACACCGGCAGGTTGCGACACGCGTCGTCATCATGGCAGTTTTAGCCGATGGAAGGTTGCCGCGCCACGTCTGGGATGGAAATCGAAACCCGCCCGGCCACTTTATGAGTGCGCGACCTGGAATTCGCGATGCTAGGGTGAAACGGGGCCGGTGGAAATTTCGGACATGAGCGGCGCAGCGCAAGGCATCGGCCTTCAATTCCGGCGTCTGCCTGCAACCGACGGAGCCGCGGAAATCGTCGCGATCGTCCTTCTTGTTCCGCTGCTGCTCGCGGTCGCGCTGTGGAACGGCTTTCCGATCATCTTCTACGATACCGGCGCTTACATGCTGCAGGGGCTGGGAGGAGTGTTCATCGAGGAACGCTCGCCGTTCTATTCGCTGTTCCTGCGCTATGCCGGCGCGGCGTGGAGCTTCTGGCCGGTCGTGATCGTCCAGGCGGCCGCCACGGCGTTCGTGATGACGCAAGTCGCGCGCACGATCGCGCCGCGGCTGCCGCTCGCGGGCTTTCTCGCCATCGGCGCGGGGCTGGTCGTTCTGACCGGTCTGCCCTGGTATGTCGGCCAGATCGAGCCGGATTGCTTCACCGCGCTCACCGCGCTCTGCACCTATCTGCTGGCGTTTCACGCCGCCGCGCTCGGCCGGGCGCGGGCCGCAGCGCTCGTCGCCATCGCTGCGTTCGCCACCGCGGCGCATCCGTCGCATCTCGTGCTGATGGGCGGCTTCGCGTTGGTCCTCTTTATCTACAAAGGCGTGACGCGGTGGGCGGCGGCTGCGAAGACCTGGCCCCGGGCCAATGCGTGGCTTCCGGTCCTGTGCATCGCGCTCGGCGTCGTGCTGGTCGTGGCCGCCAACTACAATTTCACCCGCAAGGTCTTCATCGCGAGTTCCGGTCCCGTCTTCGTCTTCGCGCGGCTGGTGCAGGACGGCATCGTCATGCGTCTGCTCGACGACACCTGTCCGCAATCCGGCTACAAGCTCTGCGCCTACAAGGACGCGCTGCCGCGCACCGGCGACCAGTGGCTGTGGACCAAGGACACGCCGTTCCACGCACTCAACGGCTTCGAAGGCACCAAGGCGGAATCCGAGGCGATCATCTGGGCGACGCTCAAGCGCTATCCGCTGATGCATCTGCGCGCCGTGGTCGGCGACGCGGCGCGTCAGTTCGTCACTTTCGCGACCGGCGATCAGATCGAGCCGCAGCAATGGGTGCTCTACGACAAGTTCAAGGACTTCACGCCCGGCCAGCTCTCAGCCTATCTCGCCGCGCGCCAGCAGAAGGCCGAGATCGATTTTGTCCCCATCAACTGGGTTCACGTCCCTTTCATCTGGCTGTCGCTGGCCGCGTTCGCCGCCGCCTTCGGGCTTGCCATCGCGCGCGAAGACCGCGCAGCGATCTTGTTCCTGGGCTTCGTCCTGCTCGCCCTCGTCGGCAACGCCACCGTCTGCGGCGCGCTCTCCATCGCCCACGACCGCTACCAGTCGCGCCTGATCTGGCTCGTGCCGTTTTCGCTGGCCCTGATCGCGAGCGGCCGGTCAAAGCCCGGTCCGCGCGCCTTGCGAGCGTGCGCCGAATCCGGCACTTAGTGGCCCCGATGGCTCAGAAAATCCGCATCGCGCCTTCGATTCTCTCGGCGGACTTTTCGCGCCTGGGCGCCGAGATCGAGGCCGTCGAAGCGGCGGGCGCCGACCTCATCCATGTCGACGTGATGGACGGCCATTTCGTGCCCAATATCACAATAGGACCGGCGGTGGTGAAGGCGCTCAGGCCGCATGCCAAGCGCCCGTTCGACGTCCATCTGATGATCTCGCCGGTCGATCCGTTCGTCGAAGCGTTCGCGCAAGCCGGGGCGGACGGCATCACCGTGCATCCCGAAGCCGGGCCGCATATCCACCGTACGCTGCAATTGATCCGCTCGTTCGGAAAGCGTCCCGGCATCGTCCTCAATCCGGGCACGCCGATTGACGCGATCGACAACGTGCTCGATCTCGTCGATCTGGTGCTGATCATGACCGTCAATCCGGGTTTCGGCGGCCAGGAATTCATCGCGAGCCAGCTCAGGAAGATCGAAGCCGCCGCCACGCGCATCGCCAAGTCAGGCCGCGATATCGCGCTCGAAGTCGATGGCGGCATCACGCCCGAGACCGCCAGGCGCGCGATCGCCGCGGGCGCCAATGTGCTGGTCGCCGGCACCGCTGTGTTCAAGGGTGGTGTGTCCGCCTATGCCGCCAACATCGCCGCGCTGCGCGGATAGGCGCGTGGGACCTCCGACAAAGCGGCATCCGCCGCCGGTCAATCTGCTTCCTGAAATCACGCGCGCGATCCTGCGCCGTGCGCTCGCGCCGCTGCGCGTGCTGTGGCGGCGCGGCTCGGCATCGTAGGGATGGAACTGGAT
>DATNNS010000375.1:0-4020 GCA_035601715.1 Rhizomicrobium sp. | reverse complement strand
CCTGTGGAAGTGACGCAGTCCTGCTTGGCGCGGATCGAGGCGCTGGATGCGCAGGTGAATGCCTTCTGCCTCGTCGATGCGGATGCGGCGATGGCGCAGGCGGAAGCGTCGGAGGCGCGCTGGGCGGAGGGCGAGCCGCTGTCGCCGCTCGATGGCGTGCCGGTCGCGGTGAAGGATCTGTTGCTCACCAAAGGCTGGCCGACGCGGCGCGGTTCACTGACCGTCGATGCGAAAGGTCCGTGGACCGAGGACGCGCCCTGCGTGGCGCGGCTGCGCGAGGCGGGCGCAGTGCTGATCGGCAAGACAACTACGCCGGAATTCGGCTGGAAAGGCTCGACGGACAGCCCACTCACCGGCATCACGCGCAATCCGTGGGACACCGGAAAAACGCCGGGCGGATCGTCCGGCGGTTCGTCCGCCGCATTGGCCGCGCGGTTCGCGCCGCTTGCGCTCGGCACCGACGGCGGCGGCTCGATCCGCATTCCGGCAAGCTTCTCCGGCGTGTTCGGACTGAAGCCGAGCTTCGGGCGCGTGCCGGCCTATCCGCTGTCGCCGTTCGGCACCGTCGCCCATGTCGGCCCGATGAGCCGTACGGTTCGTGATAGCGCGATGCTGCTGAATGTGATTTCAAAACCTGATGCGCGCGACTGGCATTCGCTGCCCCACGAGCCGACGGATTATGCGGTCGAACTGGAGACGGGCCTGCGCGGCAAGCGTATCGCCTGGAGCCCGCGGCTCGGCTATGCGCAGAAAGTCATGTCCGAAGTGGAATCGCTGGTCGCCGCCGCGGTGAATCGCTTCGCGGCGATGGGCGCCCATGTCGAAGAGGTCGATCCGCCGGGCGGCGACATGAGCGAGACGTTCCGCACGGTGTGGTGGGCCGGAGCGGGACTGTTGCTCGGCGATCTTGCCGAAGAGAAAAAGAAGCAACTCGATCCCGGCCTGCGCAAGATGGCGGAGGAGGGCGCGGCCATACCGCTGAAGACCTATCTTCAGGCCAATGCGGCGCGCGGCGCCTATGGCAGCAAAATGCGCCAGTTCATGGAGACGTACGATTTCCTGCTGACGCCGTCGGTGGCGACGGCCGCATTCGACGTCGGCAAGCTGTCGCCGCTCGACGACGACGGCCGCGCCTGGATGCAATGGACGCCGTTCAGCTTCCCGTTCAACCTGACCCAGCAGCCGGCATCGAGCGTGCCGTGCGGCTACACCGGGGAAGGACTGCCGGTGGGCTTGCAGATCGTCGGAAGGATGTTCGACGACATGGGTGTGCTGGCGGCGAGCGCGGCCTATGAGATGGCCGATCCGCACTTCGAGAAAACGCCGGCGGGGTTTTGACGCTTACTTGGGGGCCGGCGGCGCTTCGCTCGGGGGATCGCGCTGCTTGGTACGCGATACGGCCGACATGATGCCGAGACCGATCAGCACGAGCGCGCCGACAATGATCCATGTCTGCGGGACATGGATCAGATACGCGCCATAGATGAGGCCGCCGAGCAGAACGATGAAGCCGACGACATAGAGTACGAATGCGGACATGGCGCGACCTGGAAGAATCCCGTCAGTGCAACGCCGAAGTCTGTCTTTTGTTCCGTCCGCGCTTGCCCGGGCGCTTTGCGGCGCTCACACTGCCATTATGGCCGCCGAGCTCCTCACCGTCGCGCAATGCTACGAAGCGGACCGTTTCGCCGCCGCGAACGGCGTGACGACGCTGACCTTGATGGAAAACGCCGGGCGCGCGGTCGCCGATGCGGTCGCGGCGCGCTGGGCGCCTTGCACCGTCGCGGTGCTGTGCGGACGCGGCAACAATGGCGGCGACGGCTTTGTCGCAGCGCGCCATTTGCGCGAACGCGGCTGGGACGTGCGGCTGGCGTTGCTCGGCCGGCGCGATTCGCTGGAGGGCGACGCGGCGGAGATGGCGCGGCGTTGGGAGCGCGGCGACGAGCCGGTCGCTTCCAATGTGCTCGACGATGCGCCGCTCGTCATCGACGCGCTGTTCGGCGCCGGGCTGTCGCGCCCGCTCGACGGCGCGGCGAAGGATATCGTCGCGAAGCTGAACGGATCGCGCATCCCGGTGGTGGCCGTCGACGTGCCGAGCGGGTTGCATGGCGATCTCGCGCGTCCCGTCGAAGGCGAGGGTGGTCTCTGCGTTCAGGCGGCGCTGACCGTCACGTTCTTTCGCAAGAAGCAGGCGCATGTGCTGATGCCGGGCCGGCTCAAATGCGGCGAGATCGTCGTCGCCGATATCGGCATCGCGGACGCGGCGCTGGCAACGGTCAAGACGACAATGTGTGAGAATACGCCCGCGCTATGGACCGCGAACTATCCCTGGCCGCGGGCGCAGGCGAACAAATATGGGCGCGGGCATTGCGTCGTGGTGAGTGGACCGGCGCACGCCACGGGTGCTGCCCGGCTCGCCGCACGTGGCGCGCTGCGCGTCGGCGCGGGGCTGGTGAGCGTCGCCAGTCCGCCGGATGCGGTCGCGGTCAATGCCGCGGCGCTGACCGCGATCATGGTCAAGCCGTTCGTGGGCACGGACGGGCTGGCTGACCTGCTGAAGGATGCGCGGCTCAATTCCGTCGTGATCGGACCCGGCTGCGGCGTCGGCAACGCGACCCAGGAGCTGGTCAAGGCGGTGCTCGCGACCAAGGCGGCCGCGGTGCTCGATGCCGACGCGCTCACCGCGTTCAAGGAGGATCCGGGCGCGCTGTTCGCCCAGTTGCGCGAGCCCGCCGTTCTCACACCCCATGAAGGCGAATTCGACAGGATATTCGGTGGCTTGCGGGCACGTTCTCAGAACAAGCTCGAAGCCGTTCGCGCCGCGGCGGCGCTGGCCAGATGCACCGTATTGCTCAAAGGCGCCGATACCGTGATCGCCACGCCGGACGGCCGCGCCGCGGTCAACACCAACGCGCCGCCCTGGCTCGCCACCGCCGGTTCGGGCGACGTGCTGGCGGGAATCATCGGCGGGCTGCTGGCGCAGGGAATGGATTCGTTCGCTGCGGCCTGCGCGGGAGCCTGGCTGCACGGCGAGGCAGCACGCTGCTTCGGAATCGGGCTGATCGCGGAGGACATTCCGGAAACCTTGCCGCGAGTTCTGCAAGCCCTGCACGACGGCTATCCGTCCGCGAAATAGCGGCGCGTGATAGCGTCGAGCCATGAGCGACATCACGATCCGCCGCGCCGAGCCGGGCGATCTACCCGCGCTGCTGGCGATCTACAATCACTATGTCGTCGCCACGCCCATCACTTTCGACATAGAGCCGCGCACCCTGGCGCAGCGCCGCGAATGGTTCGCGCAGTTTTCGAGCCGCGGACGCTATCAGTGCTTTACCGCCGTGGCGGGCGATGCGCCGGTAGGCTGGTCCTGCTCGGCGCGGTTCAAGGAGAAGGAGGCTTATGCGACCTCCGTCGAGACCAGCGTCTATTGCGCGCCCGATCTCACCGGCAAAGGCCTCGGCCGGAGGCTTTACGCCGCGCTGTTCGACGCGCTGAAGGACGAGGACATCCATCGCGCCTATGCCGGCATCACCTTGCCGAATGCGGCGTCGGTCGCACTGCATGTCGCGCTGGGCTTCCACCACATCGGCACCCAGACCGAAGTCGGCCGCAAATTCGGCGAATATTGGGATGTGGGCCTTTATGAAAAGGCCCTGAACCGGCCCTAGCCACCCCCCAAAACCCCTGCTATACGGCCCGCCTTCCGGCGGTTTTGCTGAAAATTGCCGCCGCAAGGCCGGGCGCGGACGTGGCGGAACTGGTAGACGCGCTGGATTTAGGTTCCAGTGACGAAAGTCGTGGGGGTTCAAGTCCCTCCGCCCGCACCAGTCTACGCTGCGCGGCAGCGGAGACTGCCACGGCGGAGCGCTTGCGCGAAGCCGGGCTGCTGAACGGGATCGCGCAGCTTCGCCTTGGCAAGCCAGCCGGATGAGATTGAAGAAGTAGGAACACGAGATGCAGATCACCGAGACCGTCAATCAGGACCTCCGCCGGGAATACAAGATCGTCGTTCCGATGGGC
>DATNNS010000374.1:0-7151 GCA_035601715.1 Rhizomicrobium sp. | reverse complement strand
AAATACGGCGAAGACCGCGTGGCACACATCATCGCGCTGGGTTCGCTGCAGGCCCGCGCGGCGGTGCGCGATGTCGGCCGCGTGCTGCAGATGCCGCTGGGTCTCGTCGATCGTATCGCCAAGCTGATCCCCAACATGCCGGGGCAGTCCGTCACGCTGAAAGACGCGATCGACCACGAGCCGCGCCTGCAGACCATTGCCGAGCAGGAGCCGGGCGCGGAGCGGCTGTTCTCCATCGTCGGCAAGATCGAGGGGCTCTATCGCCACGCCTCGACGCATCCGGCCGGCGTGGTGATCGGCGACCGGCCGCTCGACGAGCTGGTGCCGCTCTACCGCGATCCGCGCTCCGAAATGCCGGTGACGCAATACGATTACGAGGACGCGGAAAAAGCCGGCCTTGTCAAATTCGATTTCCTCGGTCTCAAGACGCTCACGGTGATCGCCAAGGCCGAGGAGCTGCTCAAGCGCCGCGGCATCGAGCTCGACACCCAGACCATCGATTTCGGCGACGGCCCGACCTTCGACATGCTGGCGCGCGGCGAAAGCGTCGGCGTGTTCCAGATGGAAGGCGCGGGCATGCGCGACCTGCTGCGCAAGATGAAGCCCGACCACATCAACGACCTGGTCGCGCTGGTGGCGCTCTACCGCCCGGGCCCGATGGAATCGATCCCGAAATACGTCGCCTGCAAGCGCGGCCGGGAGAAGCCCGAATATCTCCATCCCACGATGGAGCCGGTGCTGAAGGAGACCTTCGGCATCATGACGTATCAGGAAGACGTCATGAACATCGCCCGCGAGCTCGCGGGTTACACGATGGGGCAGGCCGATCTGTTGCGCCGCGCGATGGGCAAGAAGATCCCGGCCGAGATGGCCAAGCATCACGAGACTTTCATCAAGGGCGCGGGCGAACGCGGCATCCTGCCGTCGCTGGCGCAGCAGATCTTCGATCTCGCGGCGAAGTTCGCGGGCTACGGCTTTCCCAAGGGTCACGCCGCGGCTTACGCGCAGGTCGCCTATCAGACCGCGTTCCTCAAGGCGAATTATCCGGTCGAATTCCTCGCCGCGTCGATGACCCTGGATATCGGCAATACCGACCGGCTCAACATCTTCCGCCAGGAAGCCCAGCGGCTCGGCATCCGCATCGCGCCGCCCGATATCAACCGCTCCGAAGCGTTCTTCGCCTGCGACAGCGAGAAGGGCGTGATCTTCTATGCGCTCGCCGCCGTGAAGGGCGTGGGGCGCCAGGCGATGGACCATGTGGTGGCGGAGCGCAACGTGAACGGCCCCTTCGCCGGCATCGCCGATTTCGCGCGCCGCGTCGACCCCAAGCTCGTCAACAAGCGCGCCTTCGACAACCTGGTGCGCGCCGGCGCGTTCGACGCGCTGTCGCCCAACCGCCGGCAGCTGGTGGAGTCGTCGGAGATCGTCCTCAACGCGGCCTCGCGCAACACGCAGGAGCGCGAGAGCGGCCAGTCGACCTTGTTCGGCGAAACCGCTTCGGCGGAAACATTCCGCCTCGCGCCGATCGAGGACTGGATGCCGCATGAACGGCTCGGCGAGGAGTTCAGCGCCGTCGGCTTCTATCTCTCCGGCCATCCGCTCGATGCCTATGGCGCGGCGCTGAAGCGGCTCGGCGTTGTCACCAGCGGCGCGCTGGCGGAGGATCGCCGGCGCTCGAACTTCCGTGCCGTGCTCGCCGGCACCCTCATCCGCAAGCAGGAACGCCGCGTCCGCAACGACCAGCCCTACGGCTTCATCACGCTGTCCGACACGACCGGGATGTTCGAGGTGATGGTGTTCTCCGAAGTGCTCACCGCGTCGCGCCCGTTCCTCGAAGCGGGCAAATCCATCCTGCTCACCGTCGGCGCCGACTGGATCGACGAGGAGTTGAAGCTGCGCGCGCTGTCGATCTCCGACCTCGACAAGGCCGCCGCCGACGCGGGCGAGGGCATGAAGATCTATCTCGAGGACACCCGCCCGCTGAACGCCATCGCCGCCCAGCTGCGCCAGTCCGGCAAAGGCATCGTCACGCTGGTCGTTCCGGGCAGCGAAGGCCGCGAAGTCGAGATCAAGCTGCCGCAGCGCCAGCAGGTCAGCGCCGCGCTCAAAGGTGCCATCAAGGCCATGCCGGGTGTGGCGATGGTGGAGTCGGTGTAACGTTTAACCTCCCCCTTGTGGGGAGGTGCGCTCCTAGAGCGCCGCGACCGCCTTGCCTAATCTCTCCAGTCCGGTCTGAAGCTTTGTCGCATCCTGGGCGAAGCAGATGCGGATGAATTCGTCGCTGCTTTTGTCGCCGGGCGGAGCGAAGGCGGAGCCGGGAGCGGTGCCGACGTGGGCGGTGCGCACCAGCTCTTGCGCGAAGCCAAGGCTGTTCGTCATGCCTTCGACGTGCAGGAACCCGTAGAACGCGCCTTGTGGCGGGATCCAGCGGATGCGATTCTGGCTCGCGAGAAACGCTTCGGTCACGCGTCGGCCGTTGTCGCAGCGCGCGAGCATCTCGCCGCGGAAGGCATCGCCCTGCGGCGACAACGCGGCGATCGCCCCCCATTGCGCGAAGACGGTCGCGCCGGTGTTGTTGGCCATAGCGAGAATGCCGATCTGGTCGGCGATGGAGGCGGGATGCACCAGCCAGCCGATGCGCCAGCCGGTCATCGCCCACGGCTTGGAGAAGCTGTTGATCACGAACACCGCGTCGTCGGCGTCCGCCACGTTCAGGAACGACGGCGCATGGCCGCTGCCGTCATAGACCAGCGTGCCATAGACCTCGTCGGCGATGATCGCGATGCCGCGAGCGCGAGCGAATTCGAGAACGGCCTGCTGCTGCTCGCGCGGCATGACCCAACCGGTGGGATTGCCGGGCGAGGCGATGAAGATCGCCTTGGTGCGCGCATTGCAGGCCGCGAACAGTCTGTCGAGATCGAGATGCCAGCGCGGCGGCGAGGCGCGCCAGTCTTCGTCCAGCCGCGCGAAGCGGATCTCGGCGCCGGCGATCTGCCCGGCCTGGAAGATGTTCGGCCACACGGGCGAGACGCAGACGACGTTGTCGCCCGTCTCCACCACGCATTGCAGCGCGCAGGTCACCGCCATCATCGCCGCGCCGGGCACGGTGATGCGCTCGAGCGCGATGTCGGCCCCGGCGGTGCGGCGGTGAAAATCGCGCAGCGCCTCGCGCAGGGGCACGATGCCGCGCGCATGGGTATAGAATGTCTTGCCCTCGTCGAGCGCGCGCTTGGCGGCGTCGTTGATGAAGGCGGGGGTGACGAGGTCGCTCTCGCCGAACCACAGCGGAATGACGTCCGGATCACCCAGCGCGAGCTTGGACACCTCGGCGATGCCGTTGAACGGAAGATGGCGGATGGTGGCGCGGATGGGATCGTTTTTCATGTCGGCGAACGTTCTGGCAGCAGGACGCGGCCAGTGGCAATAGCCCGCGGTCGCCGATTCCGCATGGCGGTTGCGCCCTGTTTTGGTGCCGGTTAAGCCCCTGTTTGCGTTGGCTCACGGCGCGGCTTGCCATGGCGGGCCGGCTCTCCTATAAGCCCGCCATCTCGCACGCGCGGGTGGGTTTCGGAAGGTGTTCTTCCGTCCCCGTCCGGTGTCCCCCAAGGGATAACCCGCGCGTCTGGCTAACCGGAGAAGGAGAATTATTCCATGGCACTGCCAGAATTCAGCATGCGTCAACTCCTGGAGTCGGGCGCGCATTTCGGCCATCGCAAGCAGCGCTGGAATCCGAAGATGGCGCCTTACATCTACGGCTCGCGCAACGACATCCACATCATCGACCTGACCCAGACCGTGCCGCTGTTCCACCAGGCCCTCGTCGCGTTGCGCGACGTGGCGGCGGGCGGCGGGCGCATCCTGTTCGTCGGCACCAAGCGTCAGGCGTCCGATCCGGTCGCGGCCGCGGCCAAGCGCTGCGCGCAGTATTACGTGAACCATCGCTGGCTCGGCGGCACGCTGACCAACTGGCAGACCATCTCCCACTCGATCAAGCGCATGCGCACGATCGAGGAGACGCTGGGTTCGGCGCAAAGCTCGGGGCTCAAGAAGAAAGAGCTTCTCGGCCTGCTGCGCGAGCGCGACAAGCTGGAACGCTCGCTCGGCGGCATCAAGGAGATGGGCGGCTTGCCGAACATCCTCTTTGTGATCGACACAAACAAGGAAGCCATCGCGGTCGCCGAGGCGCAGAAGCTCGGCATTCCGGTCGCCGCCATCCTGGACTCCAATTCCAATCCGGACGGCATCGCCTATCCGATCCCAGGCAATGACGATGCGGCACGCGCTCTCGCGCTCTACTGCGATCTCGTCGCGCGCTCCGTGATCGACGGTCTGTCGGAGGGGCAGGTTGCCGCGGGCGTCGACAGCGGCGAAGCCGAGGTGCTGCCCGACTTGACGCCGGCGCCCGTCGAAGGGGCCGAAGCGCCCGCCACCGCTTAAGTCCGAGAGAACGATCATGACGAACATCAGCGCGAGCATGGTGAAGGACCTGCGCGACAAGACCGGCGCGGGAATGATGGATTGCAAGTCGGCGCTGGCCGAGACCAGCGGCGACATGGAAGCCGCCGTCGACTGGCTGCGCAAGAAAGGCTTGTCCAAGGCCGCGAAGAAAGCCGGCCGCGTCGCGGCGGAAGGCTTGATCGGCATCGCGGCGCGCTCGGACGCGGGGGCGCTGGTGGAAGTGAATGCCGAAACCGATTTCGTCGCGCGCAACGACCAGTTCAAGGAGTTCGTCAAGAACGCGGCCGGCCTCGCGCTGGAAGCCGACGGCGACGTCGAGAAGCTGCTCGCCACGAACATGGGCAGCGCCACGGTCCAGGCGACGCTGCAGGAACTGATCGCCAAGATCGGCGAGAACATGAGCGTGCGCCGCGCGGTGGCGATCGCCGTCAAGCCGGGCGTGGTCGGCACCTATGTCCACAACGCCGCTTCGCCGGAGCTCGGCAAGATCGGCGTACTGGTCGCGGTGAAGTCCTCCGCCGATCCGGCCAAGCTGATGCCGCTTGCCAAGCAGCTCGCGATGCATGTCGCCGCCGCGGCGCCGCTGGCGCTGACGCCCGAGCATCTGCCCAAGGACGTCGTCGAACGCGAGCGCGCCGTGCAGGCCGACATCGCGCGCCAGTCGGGCAAGCCCGAGAACGTCATCGAGAAGATGCTCGAGGGCCGCATGCGCAAGTTCTATGAGGAATCGGTCCTGCTCTCGCAGACCTTCGTCATCGACGGCGAGACGCAGATTTCCAAGGTGCTCGAGAAGGCGTCGAAGGATTTCGGCACCCCGGTCGAGATCGAGGGCTTCGTCCGCTTCCAGGTGGGCGAGGGCATCGAGAAGATCGACAGCGACTTCGCCGACGAGGTGAGCAAGCTGACGAAGAAGGACGACGTGGACAAGTAGTCCACGTCCCCCTCCGGCGCGCTCGCGCGCGCCACCTCCCCCGTGAGTATGGGGAGGATGACAGCTCGACTATCCTCGCCCGTTCTTACGGGGGAGGTGCCGAGCGGAGCGAGGCGGAGGGGAAGTGTTCACGGAGGGCTTGACCCTACCGGGAAATCTTCCCTCACTGCGTCCGACAATGGGAGCGACGATGCCAACCAAGCCCAACTACGCCCGGGTCCTGCTTAAGGTCTCCGGCGAGGCGTTGATGGGCGAGCGGTCCTACGGCATCGACCTGGAGACCGTCGATCGGATCGCGGGCGACGTGAAAGCGGCCTACGAGGCCGGCACCCAGATCTGCATGGTCATCGGCGGCGGGAACATCTTCCGCGGCCTGTCGGCGGCGGCCCAGGGCATCGACCGCGCGACGGCCGACTACATGGGCATGCTGGCGACCGTGATGAACGCGCTCGGCATGCAGGCGGCGCTGGAGCGGATCGGGGTCGATTGCCGCGTCCAGTCGGCCATCCCCATGGCGGCGGTCTGCGAGCCCTATATCCGCCGCGTCGCCATCCGCCACATGGAGAAGGGCCGGGTCGTGATCTTCGGCGCCGGCACCGGCAACCCGTTCTTCACCACCGACACCGCGGCGGCGCTGCGCGCGGCCGAGATGGGCTGCGACGCGCTGCTGAAAGGCACGCAAGTTGACGGCGTCTACAGCGCCGACCCCAAAAAGGACCCAAACGCCGAGCGTTTCGAATCCTTGAGCTATCACGAGGTCTTGGCGCGCGACCTTCAGGTGATGGATGCATCGGCGATCAGCCTGTCGCGCGAGAACGGCATCCCGATTCTGGTATTCTCCATCCATAACAAGGGCGCGCTCGCGGCGGTGCTGCGCGGCGAGGGGCGCGCCACCATCATCGGCGGCGAACGCTAGCCCGGAGGACGACATGGCCGACACCTATAACAAGGACGAAGTGAGCCGGCGCATGACGGGCGCCGTCACGACCCTGAGGTCGGAGTTCTCCGGCCTGCGCACCGGCCGCGCCAGCCCGGCGCTGCTCGACCCCGTGATGGTCGATGCCTATGGCAGCCAGCTCCCGATCAACCAGGTCGGCAACATCTCGACGCCGGAGCCGCGGCTCCTGACCGTCCAGGTTTGGGACAAGGGCTTGGCCAAGTCCGTCGACAAGGCGATTCGTGATGCCGGTCTCGGCCTCAACCCGCAGATGGACGGCCAGCTCCTGCGCATCCCGATCCCCGAGCTCAACGCCGAGCGCCGTAAGGAATTGGCAAAGCTTGCCGCCAAATATGCCGAGCAGGCCCGCATCGCGGTGCGCAACGTGCGGCGCGACGGGATGGAGGTCCTCAAAAAGCTCGAAAAGGATCACAAGATCGGCCAGGACGAGCATCACAAGCTCGGCGACGAATTGCAGAAACTGACCGACGGCCACATAAAAGACATCGACCACGTGCTCCAGACCAAGGAGCAGGAAATCATGCAGGTGTGAGGCACCTCCCGAGGAACTTTTAGCGATGGTGGCGGCGCCACTCGACATCCCGATACTCCCGCGTCACGTCGCCATCATCATGGACGGCAACGGGCGCTGGGCGGCGGCCCGCGGCTTGCCGCGCGCCGAAGGACATCGGCGCGGCGTCGAAGCCTTGCGCCGGGTCGTGCGGGCGGCCAATGAACTCGGCATTCTCTATCTGACGATCTTCTCGTTCAGCTCGGAAAACTGGTCGCGGCCGGCAACCGAGATCGGCGACCTGTTCGGCCTGC
>DATNNS010000373.1:0-2684 GCA_035601715.1 Rhizomicrobium sp. | reverse complement strand
GCGAACATTGACTGGGGATACCGATGGCAGAGCATAGTGACGTGGCCTACACGACGGCCGACGGCAACGACTACGAGGCCCATGAGCAGACCTATGAGGGCTTCATCATGCTGGTGAAATACGGCACCGCCGCCGTGATCTTCATCGTTGCCATGATGGCGATTTTCCTGACCTAATCCGTTGCTCGTCGCACCGCAGCGCCGCGGTGCTACCTAGAAAATTGCCGATCGCCCGGTTACAAAACCGGTATCCAACTCAGCGGAAAAAACGCTAGTTTGCTCGTGCGCGCGTGCCCGCGCCGCCGGAGGCCCCATGAAGATTGCCGTCGCCAAGGAGATCGATCCGTCCGAGCCGCGGGTGGCGGCTTCGCCCGACACGGTGAAAAAATTCAAGGCGCTGGGCGTCGATATCGCCGTGGAGCCGGGCGCCGGCATCAAATCGGGCCTGCCGGATTCGGAGTTCACCGCCGCTGGCGCCGTCGTCAGCGCTGATGCGCTCAAGGACGCCGACATCGTCATCAAGGTGAAGCGGCCCGAAGCTTCCGAGCTTGCCGGTTACAAGCGCGGTGCGCTGGTCATCGCCATCATGGATCCTTACGGCAATGACGCGGCATTGAAGGCGATGGCGGACGCCGGCATCGCGGCGTTCGCGATGGAATTGATGCCGCGCATCACCCGCGCGCAGGTGATGGACGTGCTGTCGAGCCAGGCCAATCTCGCCGGCTACCGCGCGGTGATCGAGGCGGCGGAGGCGTTCGGCCGCGCCTTTCCAATGATGATGACGGCGGCGGGCACGATTCCGGCGGCCAAGGTATTCGTGATGGGCGTCGGCGTCGCCGGGCTGCAGGCGATCGCGACCGCGCGGCGGTTAGGAGCCGTGGTCACCGCGACCGACGTGCGGCCCGCGGTCAAGGAGCAGGTCGAAAGCCTCGGCGCCAAATTCCTCGCGGTCGAGGACGAGGAGTTCAAGCAGGCCGAAACCGCCGGCGGCTATGCCAAGGAAATGTCGAAGGAGTACCAGGCCAAGCAGGCAGCCCTCACCGCCGAGCACATCAAGAAGCAGGACATCATCATCACCACCGCGCTGATCCCGGGCCGGCCGGCGCCGAAGCTGGTCTCCGCCGAAATGGTGAAGTCCATGAAGCCGGGCTCGGTGCTGGTCGATCTGGCGGTCGAGCGCGGCGGCAATGTCGAGGGCGCCAAGCCCGGCGAGGTCGCCGACGTCGGCGGCATCAAGATCGTCGGTTTCACCAACGTTGCCGGCCGCGTCGCGGCCTCGGCCTCGAGCCTCTACGCGCGCAACCTGTTTTCCTTCATCGAGACCCTGGTCGACAAATCGACCAAGGCGCTTGACGTGAAGTGGGACGACGAACTGGTCAAGGCCACGGCGCTGACCAAAGACGGCGCCGTCATTCATCCGAACTTCCAGCCGAAAGCATAAGGAGCGCCGCCATGGAACATATCGCTCAGGCCGTCGATCCCTTCGTATTCCGGCTGTCGATTTTCGTGCTTGCCGTATTCGTCGGCTATTTCGTGGTGTGGTCGGTGACGCCGGCGCTGCACACGCCGCTGATGTCGGTGACCAACGCGATCTCCTCGGTGATCGTGGTCGGCGCGCTGCTCGCGGTCGGCGTCGCCATGGTCGGCAGCGGCGGGGCCTGGGCGCGCGGCTTCGGCTTCGTCGCGCTGATTTTTGCCTGCGTGAATATCTTCGGCGGCTTCCTGGTCACCCAGCGCATGCTGGCGATGTACAAGAAGAAAGCCAAGTGAGCGGCGTGCACCTCGTGGTGACGAAGACAATGGGGGCCTTGAGATGAACGCCAATCTGTCAGCAGTATTCTACCTTGTTGCCGGCGTCCTGTTCATCCTGGCGCTGCGCGGGCTATCGAGCCCGGCGTCGTCCCGCCAGGGCAACTTCTTCGGCATGATCGGCATGGCGATCGCGGTGGCGACCACGCTCGCCGCGCATCCGCCGGCGGACGGCCTCGGCTGGCTATTGGTGATCCTCGGCGTCGCCATCGGCGGCTCGATCGGCGCGGTGATCGCGCGGCGGGTGCCGATGACGTCGATGCCGGAACTGGTCGCGGCGTTTCACTCGCTGGTCGGCATGGCCGCGGTGCTGGTCGCGGCCGGCGCGTTCTACGCGCCCGAGGCCTTCGACATCGGCACGCCCGGCCACATCCATCCGCAGAGCCTGGTTGAAATGTCGCTCGGCGTCGCCATCGGCGCGCTGACCTTCACGGGCTCGGTGATCGCGTTCGCAAAACTGTCCGGCCGCATGAGCGGTTCGCCGATCATTCTGCCCGCGCGCCACATCATCAATATCGTGCTCGGGCTGGCGCTGGTGTTCTTCATCGTCGGCCTCGTGATATCCGGCAGCGCGATCGACTTCTGGCTGATCACCGTCCTCGCGCTGGCGCTCGGCGCGCTCCTGATCATCCCGATCGGCGGCGCCGACATGCCGGTCGTGATCTCGATGCTGAATTCGTACTCCGGCTGGGCGGCGGCCGGCATCGGCTTCACGCTCGGCAATTCGGCGCTGATCATCACCGGCGCGCTGGTAGGCTCCTCCGGCGCGATCCTGTCCTACATCATGTGCCACGCGATGAATCGCTCGTTCATCTCGGTGATTCTCGGCGGGTTCGGCGGCGAGACCGCGGCGGCCGGCGGCGGAAGTGGCGAGCA
>DATNNS010000372.1:0-4320 GCA_035601715.1 Rhizomicrobium sp. | reverse complement strand
ACAATTGCGCCATCCAGCCGAACAGGGTTGCGGCATCGGATGGCACGTCCTTGGCGCCGAATTCGCGGTAGAGCGTGGCGGTGTTGACCGCGATGCGCTCGCTGTCGCCCCAGCTTGAGTAATCGTCGAACGTGATGGAGCGCGCGGCTTCGAACGCGCCCATGCCGGCGTCGAAGCGCTTCTTCGCTTCGTCGCGGATATAGGCGAGATAATCGCGCACGCGCAGCACGCCGCGCCGGTCCGTCACCGGGCCGTGGCCCGGCACGATGGTGTCGGCGCCCAGCGCATCGATCATTTCGCAGGCCTCGATCCAGTTGCCGATGGGGCCGGCCCAGACGATGGGGTGGCCTTCGATGAACAGGATGTCGCCGGTGAAGACGGTGCGATCCTGCGGCACATAGGCGATCGCGTCGCCTCCGGTATGCGCCGGCCCGACCTCGATCAGCTCGACGGTCTTGGCGCCGACCGCCTTTGTGCTGTGGCCCGTGAAGGTGGTGTCCGGCAATTTCGCGCTGACGCCGCCGAAATCGTAACGCCCGAAACAGTGCAGGAAATATTCGCCGGTCAGCCCCATGCCGGGCGCGGCTTTCATCAAGCCGGCCAGCATCGCGGGCGATTCATGGCCCATCGCGGTCTTGGCGCTTTGCGTGGCGATGATTTCCGCGCCTTCCACCAGCGCGTTGCCATAGCAATGATCGCCGTTGTGATGGGTGTTGAACAGCGTGCGGATTTTGGCATCGCTCGCGCGGGCGAAACCGTCGAGCATGGCGCGGGTGTGCGCGTAATCGAACATGGTGTCGATCAGAAGCGCTTCGCCGTCGCTGGTCACCAGGCCGGAATTGGACAGGCCCCAGCCGCCATCGGGCTGCAGATAGGCGAACGAGCCGTTGCCGAAATCGGCGATGCCGGGCTCATAGCGCGCCTTCGGGAATGTGAGTGTCATAGGCCCGACAAGCCTCCGTCGACCGCGAGAATCTGCCCCGTGATGTACGCACTCTCGTCGCAGATCAGGAACAGCGCGGCATAGGCCGTCTCCCAACCCGTGCCCTGACGGCCGAGCGGTACGGGCGTGGCAGCGCGGTTCGGGCGCCCGCGCGACGCGAGCCGTCCGATGGACGTGTCCATCAATCCGGGCGCTATGACATTGGCGCGGATGGCGCGGCGCGCGCCTTCGAAGGCGACATGACGGCACAGGCCCGACAGCGCTGCCTTCGATGCGTCGTAAGCGGGCAGGCGCGAACCCGCCGTCAGGCCCGCGATCGAGGAGATGAAAACGATGGAAGCGCCGTCGGTCATCTTGGCCAATGCATGCTTCACGCTCAGCATGTGGCTGCGGATGTTGACCGCGAACACCTTGTCCCAGCTTTCCGCCGTGGTGCCTTCGAGCCAGGCGCCGCCCGCACCGATGCCGACATTGAGCACCAAGCCGTCGATCGGCCCGCCCATGTCGGAGACGGCCCGGTCGATCATGCGGACGATGTCGGCTTCCTGCGTCACGTCGGCGGTGATGGCGAAGCCTTTGCCGCCGTCGCGCGCGATCATCGCGATGGTTGCCGCCGCACTCGCCGGGTCGCGGTCGGCCACGGCGACCGCAGCCCCTTCGCGCGCGAACAGCACGCTGATCGCCCGGCCGTTGCCGACGGGTGTGTCGTCCTCGCCGATATCCATCTGCCCGCCACCGACCACCAGCACGCGCCGGCCCGCAAGCCGGCTTCGGCCTTTGGCCTCGCCCCGGGATTCGGCTGGTGTGTGGATCGCGCGTTCCGCCATGGTGTCCCCCGGCCGGGCTTGACCCGGCCACCCGGTTTCTATTTGACCCATTTGGGCGCCTTCCGCGCAAGGGCAGGGGACATGATCCAAGCGGTGATCTGGGATTTCGGCGGGGTGTTCACCTCCTCGCCGTTCGAGGCGTTCGCCCGCTATGAGCGCGAGAAGGGCCTGCCCGCGGACCTCATCCGGCGGATCAACGGCGCCAACCATCTGGAGAACGCCTGGGCCAGGTTCGAGCGCGCGGAGCTCGACCTGGACGGCTTCGATAAGGCCTTTGCCGATGAAGCGCGCGCTCTCGGCCATCACGTTCCGGGGCGCGACGTGATCGGGTTGCTCGCCGGCGATTTCCGGCCCGAGATGATCGAGGCGCTGCGCCGGATCAAGACGCGCTTCAAGACGGGCTGCATCACCAACAACGTGCCGTCGAACCAGACCGGCTCGGCGGACGGCCGCTCGCTCTACGCGCGCGATGTGATGGCGCTGTTCGATCATGTGATCGAGTCGGCCAAGAGCGGCATCCGCAAGCCCGATCCGCGGATTTACGAGATGATGTGCGAAGCGCTTTGCGTCGCGCCGTCGGCTTGCGTCTATCTCGACGATCTCGGCGTCAATTTGAAGCCGGCACGCGCGCTCGGCATGACCACGATCAAAGTGGAATCCGCCGCGCAAGCGATCGCGGAGCTCGAGCAGGCGACCGGCATGCGGTTGTCCTGATCGAAAATGCAACCGATGCGCGCGGCGCATCCTTAACGCGACATTGACCGACATGGCGGCAGGATTGCGCCATGGATATGCAAGCCGCCGCCGCCGCTTTCAACGCACAATCGCAAGCGCAGGGCTGGGAGCAGCGTTGCGATCCCGCGCTGGCGTTCGCGCATCGCGATTTCGCGGCGGTTCGCGCGCTATGGGCCGAACAGGCGCGCGGCCGCGCCATGCCGTCGCGCGCCGACATGAGCGCGCGCGTGCTCAAGACATTCCTGCCGAGCATCGGATTGAAGGAGCGCGTGGAAACCGATCCGTCGCGCTATCGCTGGCGGCTGATGGGCACCAAGGTCGCGCAGACCCTGGGCGAGCGCACCGGCAAGTTCGCCGACGAAGACGCCACGCCGCAGGTGGCGGCGCGCTGGACGGCGGGCTGCGACCTGGTGCTCGAAGTGGGTCAGCCGTTGCGCTTCATCGGGCGCGTGCTGGCCAACGGCAAGGATTTCCTGTTCAGCGAACTGCTGTTCATGCCGCTCGCCGGCGACGACGGCGCGCCGCGCTTCGTAATGGGTTTCAGCCATTACGGAACCCAGCAGCTGCCGCACGGCGCCACTCACGCGTAAAAGCGGTCCACGCGGCGCTAGGCGAAATCGCGCGAAAGCTCCGCGCGGGTCACCGGCGGGATCACCGCCATGTGGCCGTAATTGGGATGCCCGATCTCGAGCACCGCCTTGCCGTCGCCATTGCGGAACGCGGTGACTTGCGCGGGCGTGAAGCGGAAGCGGATCCAGTGCACCGACGAGGTCTTGCCGTCGGGCGTGGTGCGGTCCTCATATTCGGTGGGCGTGCCCTTGATCGACATGCCGTTGAATTCGATCGAGACCGTCTCCTCGATTCCGCCCAGCGTCTTCAGGATCGCGTCGCGCCGCGCCGCATCCTCGATCTCCAGCATCAAGGTGGCGATCAGTTCGGTGCCTTGCGGGATCAGCGGATTGTAGGCTTCGAGTTCGCCGGCGATCTGCGGCTTGCCGCCCTTCTCGATATGCAGCATCTCGTGGACCTGCAGCCACATCGTGTCGTAGTTCTCGAAATAGAAGGTGGCGAACGGGCCGACCTCGATGCGGCGATTCTTCTTCGCCGCGATCAGCTTGCGGCGGAAATCGGCGCGGCCGGCCGCATAATCCTTCGGCTGCATGATGTCTTTCGGCGTGATCCGCCGCTGCGAAACCGACATGCTCGTCACTCCACCAATCCGAATGCGCGCGCCATGATCTGGATCGGATGCTCCGGCGCGCGCACCGCCGACGGCTTGCCGTCCGCCTCGTTCAGCAGCCGCACATTGTGAACGATATGCTCCGCCGCCAGCGGACAATCCGAGACGATGTGCCCGCGCGCCTGCCCGGCCGCCGTGCGGAACGTGGTACGGCCGGTTTTGAGCGCGGCCTCGCGCGTCGTCTTGACCACGCCGAAGGTGCCGCCATGTCCCGAGCAGCGCTCGATCACGTCGATGGGCGTGTCGGGGATCAGGCGCAGCATCTCGGCCGCTTTCGGCCCCATGTTCTGCGCCCGCGCATGGCAGGCCAGGTGAACCGTCACCCCTTCGGGCAGCGCTTTCATCCCGCCCGGCAATCCATTCTTCCGGGCGACATCCACCACATATTCGTCGATGTCGAAGGTCGCCGCGGCGACGCGCTTGACGTCCTCATTGTCGGGGACGAGCAGCGCCCATTCGAATTTGAGCATCAGCCCGCAGGAAGCGGTGAGCGCCACGATGTCGTAGCCTTCGTCGATCAGCTTGACCAATTCCTTCGAAACTTTCGCCGCCTGCTCGGCGACGCGCGCCAGTTC
>DATNNS010000371.1:0-2306 GCA_035601715.1 Rhizomicrobium sp. | reverse complement strand
GATCGAGCGCGCTTGCTTCTCTGAGATCTCGGCCTTCAGGAGATCGCCAACGAACCGCTGCGGCTCGTGCTTGCGCTTGAGCGCCGTGGCCAGCGTCTCGTCGTAGGCGCTCCTCATCCCATAGAGCTTGAGGCCGCTCATCATGTCGAGGACTTCGGTTCGTTCCATGGTTCAAGCGCTTCTGAGTTGATCGTAACGGGCGCAGTCGGCGGTCGGGGCGTGGCGGAGCCGCAGGGCATCGGGCGTCAGGATTGTCGACGCCGGTCCCGGATCGCGCTGACGCGCGAGGATGTTGATAACGACGTCGGCAGAATGGACGCCCTCGGACAATGCCTGGAGGCAGGCCGCCTCCACTGCGGGCAATCCATCGGTGAGCACGGCTGCGAGGATTTTGACCATCTGCCGGTCGCCGTCGTCGGACCCGGTCAGCTTGCGCCTCACCCGCTCCAGCGCCGTTGGCAACACCCAGTCCTTGAACGGCGCGCCGTTGCGCAGAGCGCCCGGCTTGCGAGCCAGAACCGGAACGTAATGCCACGGATCGTATACGGTTGCGCCGCGTCCATAGCGGCGTGGATGTTCCGCCACGATGCGCCCGTCCTGGCGGATCACGACGCGCTCGGCGTAGGCGTGAATGTCGACGGGGCGGCCGACCGCGCTGGCGCTCACCGAGTATTTGTTGTTGTCGAACCGGACCAGACACGTCTTCGACACTGAGGCCGGCAGCGCATGGAACCCGTCGAAGCGGCCGCGATAGGCAATGAGCTGGGGCCGCTCCTCCTCGAACACCTCCCAGATCGTCCGCTCGGGCCGCTCGGGATGGCCGTGCGCCTTGGCCCAGGCGATGCATTTGTCCATGAGCCAGGCGTTCAGCTCGTCGTAGCTCTTGAACCGCAGCCGCGGCGTGAAGAAGCGCTCACGCACGAGCCTGACCTGGTTCTCGACTTGGCCCTTCTCCCAGCCCGACGCTGGCGTGCAAGCGACGGGCTCGACGAGATGATGCGAGCACATCTGCAGGAAGCGGCGATTGTATTGGCGATCCTTGCCGACGAAGATCGTCTCCACCGCCGTCTTCATGTTATGGGATGGACGTCTCCCGCTTTCCTGCCAGCATTGCTCGGCACAAAGGAGGGAAGCATGTCACTTAAGTTACTTGCTATCGATCTCGGGAAGCGCTCGTTTCACTGTCACGGAATCGACAGCGACGGGGTGATCCTTTCGCGCAAGGTTAGCCGGTCCAAACTGCTCGAGACGATCAAGGACCTCGCTCCGGAAACCGTCGCCATGGAGGCCTGCGCCAGCGCGCATTTCTGGGGCCGCCGCTTTCTGGCCGATGGCCGTCAAGTTTTGCTGATCAATCCTCGATTTGTGAAGCCGTTCGTGAAGGGGTCCAAGAATGATGCCGCGGACGCAGATGGGATTTATGAAGCCGCGTTGCGCCCGACGATGAGATTCGTTCCGGTCAAATCGACTGAGCAACAGGATTTGCAATCGCTTCATCGTGCGCGGGAGCGCGTTGTCTGCGCTCGAACCGCGCTCATCAATCATATGCGAGGGCTTCTAGGCGAGTATGGAGTCATTCTACCGCAAGGCGCATGGCGGTTCCTTAAGGAGGCGCAAGAGGCCATCGCGGCCGCTGACCTTTCCGATCTGGCGCGGGGTCTCTTCGTCGATCTGTTCGATGAGCTTCGCGCTCTCGATCTCCGGCTCGACAAGCTCGATCGGCAACTCCTCCGCCTTTGCCGGACGAATGAAGCCTGCAAGCGGCTCTCGAAGCTGCCGGGCGTCGGGCCCGTGATCGCCACAGCGCTCGTCGCAGCGGTCGACGACGGCCGGCACTTTCGCTCAGGGCGGGAACTTGCGGCCTGGATCGGCCTTGT
Organism: Rhizomicrobium sp.; assembly: GCA_035601715.1. Lineage (GTDB taxonomy): Bacteria > Pseudomonadota > Alphaproteobacteria > Micropepsales > Micropepsaceae > Rhizomicrobium. Next base: position 429 of record DATNNS010000371.1, on the reverse strand, counting down.
GCCGCGCCAGTATACGACTGGAGGCAAGCCCCGGCTCGGCGGAATAGGCCGACGCGCCAATCATTATCTCCGGCGTCAGATGATTCATGGCGCCCGCGCCGTCATGTTTCGACTAACGAAGCACGAGGATCGCCGTTCCCAGTGGCTGAAAGAGCTCGCGGCGAGGCGCGGCTTTAATCGGGCGATTGTCGCGCTCGCCAATAAGACGGCAAGGATCGCGTGGGTCGTGCTCACACGTAAGGAGGATTATTCGGCCGCCGCATGACCGCCGCGCTTCGGCGCTGAAGCGGAGGCCGTCTTGGATGCGAGGTGACACCTGATGGTTCGTCGGCAAGGACCGCAACTTCCAAGCCTGATCTACGACAAGGCCTTCGAGGCCGATCATGTTATGAGGCCAGAAGCCAGCGGACTCCCATCAAGGCCAGGGAC
>DATNNS010000370.1:0-3454 GCA_035601715.1 Rhizomicrobium sp. | reverse complement strand
GACCGGCTGTTCCTCGTCGCCGACGGCGGCGTGCATCCGTTCGACGGCGACCTCGACGATTACCGCCGCTTCCTGCTGTCCGGCGACAGCACGCCGACGCGCCGCGAGGAACCGGCGCCGAAAATCTCCAAGGAAGACGCGCGCCGCGAGGCGGCCGAGAAACGCCGTACGTTGAAGCCGCTCAAGGAAAAGGTCGAGATCGCCGAAAGTCAGGTCGCAACGCTCACCGCCGAGATCAAGAAATACGATTTCGCGCTGTCAGACCCGCTGCTGTTCACGAAAGACCCGGCGAAAGGCGCCGCCGTCTCGCGGAAGCGCGCCGATGCGCTGCGCAAGCTCGAAGCCGCGGAAGCGCGCTGGCTGGCCGCGAATGAGGACTATGAAGCGGCTATGAAAGAAGACGCTTAGCTCGCCGCGCGACATAAGCGAACGGGATGCAGGCAAGCCACATCACCGCGGCGGTGAACGCGCCCCACCAATTGGCGTTGAGGAACAGCACCAGCAGCGCGATGTCGGCGGCCAGCACGAAGGCCGGCAGCAGCGGATAGCCGAAGGCGCGGAACGGCCGCGCCAGTTGGGGCTCGCGCCGGCGCAGCACGAAGATCGACGCGATGGTGAGCACGAACGCCGCGGTGCCGAGCGTGCCGATCAGACCGAACAGAAGACCGAACGATCCGCTGAGCGCCAGCACGATCGCGCAACCCGCCGTCAGCATGAAGGCGACATAGGGACTGCCGCCCGCATTCACGTTGCGGAACACCGCGGGCAGCAAGCCGTCCCGCGACAGCGCGAACAGGACGCGCGGCGAACTCATGATTCCCGCATTGGCGCAGCTTGCCACGATGACCAGCGCGCCGATGGCGAACAGGGTTCCGGCGGTGCCGCCCACGGCGCGCGACAGGATCGTGGCATAGGGCAACACGCCGTGCCCGAGCCCCGCCACGCCCAGCGCGTGCAGCAAAGCGGCGTTGATCGCCAGATAAAGCGTGGCCGCGATGGCAAGGCCGATGAACATGGCGCGGGGCACATTGCGCGAGGGCTGCGTGTTCTCCTCGGCGAAGAACGCGGGCTCGAACCAGCCGGCATAGGCGCCGACGATCAGTTGATAGGCGGCGATCGCACCCGCCCATCCCGCCATCGGCAGCGCGGCGGCGCTGCTTGCCGCGGTGGGTTTGGCGATGAAGAACGCCACGACACAGAATGCGGCCAGCGCGAGCGCCTTGAGCAGGCTGGTCGCCTGCTGGAATGTGCGGCCCTCGCGCAGCCCGATCATGTTCAGCCCGAACATCGCCAGCAGCATGACGACCGAGACGGCGGCGGTGAAATGCGCCGCGCCGGGCCAGAGCAGCACGAGGAAATCCGCGAAGGCGACGGACAAGGCGGCCGACGACGCCAACCGCGCGATCCATGTCGTCCAGCCCACCACCAGCCCGCCGACATCGCCGAAGGCGCGGTGGGCGTATACGTAAAACCCGCCGGCGCGCGGCATCGCGGTCGACAGCTCGGAGACCACATTGGCCTCCAGCGCCGCATGGATCGCGCCGACGGCCCAGAGCGCGAGGATCAGCCGGGCATCTGGCACATCGGCGGCGATGAGCGACGGCGTGCGCAGGATTCCGGCACCGATCATGCCGCCGACCGCAACCGCGATGCCGAACGACACGCCCAGAATATGGAGCAAATGACCGCGCGATTCGCGTGCAACCGACATGCTTCCCCCGCGCTTCAGAGCAACATCACGGGACAAGGAAGTCAAATACCGCACCGTCCGCGCTATGCTAGATTCGGATTCTGCGATCCGGGGGCAACATGGCCGCTTACGATCACGTCATCCTGCTGCTGTCCTTCGTCTTCGCGCTGGCGCTGACGCACCTGCTGTCGCGCATCGCGGCCCTGATCGTGTCGCGCGAGCGCGTGCGCTTCTCGGGCCTGCTCACGCTCGCGATGCTGAACGCGGTTGGGCTGGTCTACACCAACTGGCTGCAGCTTTGGGACATCCGCGGCATGCGGCAATGGGATCTGTTTTCCATCACGGCGCTGTTCGCGTTCGCGGTGACGATCTATTTCGTCTGCGCGCTGGCCGCACCCGAATTCTCGGCCGAAGGCGAGATCGACATGGAGGCATTCTACTGGCGCAACCGCCGGCCGTTCTATGCGCTGCTGCTGCTCTGCATGACGCTGGCGATCGTGAGCAACTTCGCGTTCCTGCAGACACCGAACACCGCGCTGTTCTTCCAGGAGAACGCCGCCACGCTGCCCTTCTTCGTGCCCTGCGTGCTGGCGCTGGCGGTTCCTTCGCGCTGGGCGCAGTGGCTCGCGGGCATCGGCTTGCTCGCGCTGACGAGCACCTTCGCGATCGTCTTCAGCGACACGCTGCATTGACGGATCAGCTTTTCAGCGCCGCCTTCGCCGCGTCGCCCCATTCCTTCTGCGCCTGGCGATAGCGCCGCGGCGCGCCGTCGAGATTTTTCAGGATCTGCGCATAAATCGCGCGCGCGTCGTCATGCCGGCCGAGGCGGTCCAGCACCGCGGCATAGCGGCCGCGCGCTTCCTCGCCCGCGGCGTAGCGCGCCAGCCGTTCATATTCCTGCGCCGCCGCTGCATCGTTGCCCTGCAGCTCCAGCGCGCGGGCATAGATCATGTGCGCCTCTTCGGAGACGAATTTCGGGTCGGCGGCCTGCAGCGCATCGAGCGTCGCCTGAGCCCCGGCGCCGTCGCCGCCCAGCAGTTGCGCCCGCGCCAGGCCCATCAGCAGGGCAGGATCGTTCGCGAACTGGCCCTGCGCCGCGTCCTTGTAGAGCGCGATCGCCTCGCCCATCTGGCCGCGGCTGGCATAGTGCTCGGCGAGCTTGCGCTTGGAATCGACGGAGCCGACCAGATCGGCGGCCCTGAGCGCCTGGCGGTAGTCCTTGTTGGGATCGATCGCGCGCGCCACGCCGGCGCCGACCCGCGCCGCGCCACGGCTCCGCATCAGATCCGGCACGATCTCCATGAAGAAATAGATCAGCGGCCCGATGCCCGGCAGGAACACCATGACGTAGATCCACGGAAAGACGCGGCCGGTGCGCACCGCATGCACGACGCAGGCAACGAGCAGCGCGAGCATGACCAGGCCGAACGGCGAGGAAAGCATGGACAGGATGCTGAACAAGGCGGTCTCCGACTATGCCTGCGATCTGTGGGCGGACGCGAAATAAATCAAGCCTGTTTCTCGAATTTGCCGGCCGGGGTTTCCTTCCAGTAGGTCGCCTCATGCCCTGCCGCCTTGGCCTCTTTCCAGGCCGCGCGCGCCGAGGCCAGTGCGCCGACGTCGCGGCCGTCGAACATCAGCACGATGCGGGTGAGCGATTTCGCCGCCTCGCCGCTCCAGTCCGGCGGCGCGACGCCGCCGACGAGGAAAAGCACGTTCGCGTTGTTGGCGTTGCCGTCTTCGACGGTGATGAGCACCGGCTGG
>DATNNS010000369.1:0-8388 GCA_035601715.1 Rhizomicrobium sp. | reverse complement strand
CGCTTCCGCCGCCGCACAGCCGAGACGCGTGAGGCGGTGGATGTAAGGCTGGTCGGGCAGGGCGTGGCGCGTGGCGGGATCGATCTTCACGGGATCGGGGCGCGGCCAGCGATAGGGCAGGCCGAGCATCTGCGCGATGCGATACGTGTCGCGCATCAGATAGGCAATCCATTGCGGATGAACGCGGTCGAAGAATTCCGCCGTGCGCACCGCCAGCGGATAGACCGGGCGCACGGCGATTTCGAGATCGTAGTCGCGCTGCATCTCCACCAGGCGCGACGTCGCGAGATAGGAATAGGGGCTGCGGAACGACCAGAACAGATCGAGGGACAGCGTCATCGCGCGCGCTCCAGATAGGCGACGCAGGCATTGGCAAGTTCGTCGATCGCTTTCGCGTCGGTGATCCTGGTCGGCGCCGCCTTGTTGAGGACGCCGGCGATGAGAAAGCCGTAGACCATCTGCGTCATCACGCGCACCGGCAGGCTGGTTTCGCGCGCGCCGTGCAGCGCCGCCTCCAGCGCCGCCGCCAATTCCTCGCGGAAGCCGAAGATCGTCTTCATCGCATGCGGATTGTCGAGGCCGCGCTCGACGATGGCGCGGAACAGCCCGCGATGGCGGCGGAAATTCGCCGCCGCCGCGTTCACGAAATTGCGCACGGTGGTCTCGGCGTTGCCGTGCGCGCCCGTGCGCAGGACGGCGAGGCCGGCGCGGGCGTCTTCGGTGAAGGATTCGGCGATGGCGGAGAACAGCGCGCTCTTGTCCTTGAAGCGGAAATAGACCGCGCCCACCGAGCAGCCGGCTTCCCGCGCGATATCGGAGATCTTGGCCCCGTCATAGCCCTTTTCGGCGAACACCGACTCCGCCGCCGCCAGCAGGCGGGCGCGGGTGGCGCGGCTGCGCGCCTGGCTGACGGGCAGGGCCCAGCGTTCGGAAGGTTTCCTGCGGGTGCTTGCGGTCGGCATGGCGCGGTGCTAAATCTGAATGACAATTCAGAATATGACGGGCGGAAGGAAAACGCAATGGCGATCGTGCCGACGGCGAAACAGATCCAGACGATGATGGAGAAGGGACCGCAAGGCCCGATGGTGATGGTCAACCTTCTCAAATATCGCGCGAAGGCGGCCTATGGCGACCGCGCGGAGGCGAAAGAGAACCTCAGCGGGCGCGATGCCTATCAGCGCTACGGCATGGTCGCGCTGCAGCACGTCAGCAAGCGCGGCGGCAGCGTGGTGTGGGGCGGGCCGCAGAAATTCGTCATGGTCGGCGAGGATGCCGGCAACGATTGGGACGACGTGGTCTGCGTGCGCTATCCCTCGCGCGAAGCGTTCCTCAGCATGACGCAGGACCCGGACTATCTCGCGGCGCATTACCACCGCGAAGCGGGGCTCGAGTGCACGGTGCTGATCTGCTGCGGCGCCGGAATGGCCGCCTAGAAAGGATACCGCGATGGGCCGCAAGATTCTTTTCATCACCACCGACCAGCAGCGTTACGATTCGCTGGGCTGCAACGGCAACAAATTCTGCCGCACGCCGAACATCGACGCGCTGGCGAAAGCCGGGATCAACTACAGCCGCGCCTACAACCAGAACACGGTGTGCATGCCGGCGCGTTCGACCATGCTGACGGGACAGTATGTGCGCACGCACGGCGTCTTCGCCAACGGCGTGGCGCTGCCGGAAGATGCGCCCAGCGTGGCGCAATATCTGAAGGACAAAGCGGGATACAAGACCGCGCTGATCGGCAAGGCGCATTTCGAGCCCGCATTCGATCCCGCGGGCAAGTGGCTGGAAACGCGCCGCGAACGCGAGAACGTGACGACGCCCTGGCGCGGTTTCGATTACGCCATCCAGGCGATGCACATCTACAATTTCCGCGGAGCGCCCGTCGCGCATTACGGCCATTGGGTGAAGCAGAACTATCCGGAGTTCTTCAGTAAGGCCGTGCCCCTGTTGAACGCGGCGCCCGGCGGCGATACCGGCGCGCCGGAGACGCAGAACAATCCGCTGCCGCGCGAGGCCTATCACACCGACTGGCTCGCGGGGCTGGCGGTGGACTGGCTCAAGGGACTGGACGCGGATGATGACTGGTTCCTGTGGCTCAGCTTTCCCGATCCGCATCATCCCTGGGATCCGCCGCAGTCGGAGAACAAGCGCTGCGACTGGCGCGACCTGCCGCTGCCGGACGGTCATCCCGGCTCGCCCGATGCGATCCGCAAGGTGCTCGCAAAGAAGCCGGCGCATTGGCTCGCCTTCTATGAAGGCCAGTTCGCCAATATCGAAGGCGGGCCGATGAACTTCACGCCGCAGATGCTCACCGACGACAACATCCGCGAGATCAACGCCAAGGTCCATGTGATGAACGAGCTGATCGACGATGCGATCGGCCGCGTGATGGCTGAGGTGAAGGCGCGGGGCGACGACGGCGACACGGACGTGATCTTCACCACCGATCATGGCGAGCTGCAGGGCGATTTCGGCTTCGTCTATAAAGGACCCTGGCATGTCGATGCGCTGATGCGGCTGCCGTTTATCTGGCGGCCGGCGCCGAATGCGAAGGTGACGCCGGCGACCGTCACCCAGCCGGTCGAGCAGGTCGATCTCGCGCCGACCTTCGCCGCCATCGCGGGCGTCGAGCGAGCAGACTGGATGCAGGGCAAAGTGTTGCCGACCTCAGAAGACGGCTCGCGGCAGCGTGCGCTGTGCGAATGGGACAGCCAGTTTCCGGGCTACGGCTTTCACTTCCGCTCGATCTATCGCGACGGCTATGTGCTGACGCGCTACGAGCCCTCGACCGCGGGACGGCCCAACGGGCTGGAGGAGAACTGGCCGCAATTCGCCGCGGCCGGCACCAAGATTCGCTACGACGGCAGCGAGGGTGAGCTCTACGATCTCAACAACGATCCGCATCAATTCGAGAATCTGTGGAACAACCCCCATCTGCGCTCCCTGCAAAGCGACCTGATCGCCGATCTTTATGACAACCTGCCCGCGGAGCGCGATCCGAAGCTGAAGGTGGAAGCACCGGCGTAAAAGGCATGGCGTAATAAAACACACTGTCATCCCCGGCGAGCGCCGCGCTCTTGCGCGTCGCGAGGGAAGGGGACCCAGGTGGTGAAGCACCGTTGGTGCTCGGCCACCTGGGTCCCCTTCCCCTCGCTACGCTCGGCCGGGGATGACACCGTTTCTTTGCGTTGAAGTAGTTCTTGCCATCCCCGCGAAGACTCTGACAGGCTGTCAGCACCGCGCGGAAGATGCGGACGGTTCAAGGGAGGACGCGATGGCATTGATCGTCTATGGCGGCGCAGTCTCGCCTTTCGTGCGCAAGGTGCGCGTGGTGCTGGCCGAGAAAGGCGTGCCTTATTCGTTGGAGCAGGTCAGCCCGTTCAAGCCGCCGCCGGATTTCCGCGAGATCTCGCCGCTCGGCCGCATCCCGGTCCTGCGCGACACCGAACAGCCGGAACCCAACACGCTGCCGGATTCCTCGGTGATCTGCGACTATCTCGAGCGCAAATTCCCGACGCCGCCGCTTTATCCCAGCGACCCGATGAGCCGCGCCCGCGCTCTCTGGTACGAGGAATATGCGGATTCGATCCTGGCGCAGACCATCGGACCGGGGCTGTTCTTCGAGCGCGTCGTCAAGAAGATGATGCGCGCGCCGTCCGACGAGGCGCTGTGCCAGAAGACGCTGACCGAGAAGCTGCCGCCTTTGTTCGACTATCTGGAGAAGGAGCTGGGCGGCCGCCAGTATTACGTCGGCGACGCGTTCTCCATCGCCGACGTCACGGTCGGCACGATGCTGGTCAATTTCGATCATGCCGGCGAGGCGGTCGACGCGGCGCGTTGGCCCCTGCTTGCGGCCTACACGAAACGCATCCACGAGCGGCCCTCCTTCAAGAGCCTGATCGAAGAGGAACGCCCGCTCGTGCAACGCTTCCGCGCGGCGTAGCCATGTCGCAGCAGCCGCAATCCACCCGTACGCCCTGGCAGGTCGTCCTCGCCTACGTGCTGCCCGCCTTTCCGCTCGCCGCGGTCGGCATGCCGATCGTGGTGCACCTGCCCAATTTCTACGCCTCGCGCGAGATCGGGCTCAGCCTCGCCACGGTCGGCGCGATCTTCGGCTTCATGCGCATCTTCGACATCCTGCTCGATCCGATATCGGGCTATATCAGCGACCGCTGGCGCACGCGCTTCGGCCGCAGGCGGCCGGTGCTGGCGATCGGCATGCCGATCCTGGCCGCGGGATTGTGGCTCGCTTTCGTGCCGGGCGGCCATGTGAGCGTGGCGCATATCTGCATCTGCCTGTTCGTCATGTATGCCGGCTGGTCGGCGATGGTGATCCCGCATCTGTCATGGGGCGCGGAAATCACCGGCGACTATCACGAGCGCTCGCGCCTCTATGGCTGGGCCCAGGCGTTGACCGTGGCCGGCATGATGTGCGTGCTGGTGCTGCCGGCGGTGCTGGAGGCGAAGGGCTATCCGCTCTCCACGCAGGTCATGGCGATGGCGGTGTTCTCCATCGCCACGCTGGTGCCGACCACGCTGCTGTGCATCGCCGTGGTGCCCGAGCCGCCGGTCAAGCTCTCCACCCAGGCGGGCTTGCTGCCAACCTTGCGCTTCCTGCTCAAGAACCGCGCCATCCGCCGCGTCATGGCGGTGGATTTTATCGAATCCACCAATCAGGGCGCGCGCGGCGCGATGTTTCTCTATTTCGCGGCGCTGGGACTCGCGCTGCCGAAAATGGGCGGCACCTTGCTGCTGGTCTATTTCCTCTCCGGCGTGGTCTTCGCGCCGGTGTGGATCGCGCTGTCGCGGCGCATCGGCAAGAGCCGGGCGCTGATCGCGGCCTATGTCTTCGGCATCGTCACCGGTCCGCTGCTGTTCTTCATTCCGCCGGGCAATGCGCTCGCGGCGCTCGTCCTCGTCGCGATCACCGGCGCGAACTATGCCGCGCCTGCCTTCCTGATCCGCTCGCTGATGGCCGACGTCGCCGATGCCGACACCCATGAGAACGGCGCCGAGCGCGCCGGCGTGATGTACTCCTTCCTGTCGATGACGTCGAAGTTCGGCATCGGCTGGTCGGTGGCGCTGGTCTTCGGCATGCTGGCCTATCTGGGCTTCGATCCCAGGATCCACAATCCGCCGGCCGCGATCGAGCATTTGCGGCTGGTCTATATCCTGCTGCCGGTGTTCCTCTTCGCGATCAGCCTTCTGGTCATGCTGGGCTATCCGCTCAAGGAAGCGGACCAGCGCCGGCTGCGCGCCGACATCGACCGCCGCCGCGCCGAGACCGAAATGCCGCCGCCCGAGACTGACGCCGTCTCCGTTCCCATCTTCGTAGGACCCGCCCAATGATCGATCTCTACACCTCGTCCACGCCGAACGGCTGGAAAGCCTCCGTCACGCTCGACGAGCTCGCGCTGCCTTATGAGACGCACGCCATCGAATTGATGAAAGGCACGCAGAAAGAGCCGTGGTTCCTCAAGATCAATCCCAACGGCCGCATCCCCGCCATCGTCGATCGCGACGAAGGCGATTTCGCGGTGTTCGAATCCGGCGCGATCATGATCTATCTCGCGGAGAAGACCGGAAAGCTCATGCCCAAGGATGTGAAGGGCCGCAGCCGCGTCATCCAATGGCTGATGTTCCAGATGGGCGGCATCGGGCCGATGATGGGGCAGGCCAATGTGTTCGGCCGCTACTGGCACGAGACCTATCAACCCGCCATCGACCGCTACCGCAACGAATCCCGGCGGCTGTTCGAGGTGCTGAACAACCAGCTCAAGGATCATGAATATCTCGCCGGCGATTATTCCATCGCCGACATCGCGAACTGGTGCTGGGTGCGCACGCATCAATGGTCGGGCGTGCCGGTGGAAGGGCTCGACGCCTTGCAGCGCTGGCTCGACAAGATCGCCGAGCGCCCCGCCGTCCAGAGCGGCGTGAAAGTGCCGGTCGACATGGCCGCGCTGCGCAAGGGCGACGGCGAGGGCGCGAAGAAGGTCGTCGAAAGCGCAAGAACGATCGTGCAGCGGTAACTTTGCACCTCCCCCTTGTGGGGAGGTCGAAAAAGCGAAGCTTTTTCGGGTGGGGGCGAAACTTGGCGTGTTCTTCGCCCCCACCCGAAACGTCTTCGCTGCGCTTCAGCGTTTCGACCTCCCCGCAAGGGGGAGGTGCACTACCGCGTCTTCCTGCGCGCGACCCACTGGTTGAGCGCTTCGACGATGCCTGAGAACGCGATGGCGAAATAGAGATAGCCGCGCGGGATGTGGAAATGCACCGCGTCCGCCACCAGCGCGGTGCCGATCAGCAGCAGGAAGCTCAGCGCCAGCATTTTCACCGTCGGATTGCGCTCGATGAAGTCCGAGATATAGCCGGATGCGGCGAGCATCACCGCCATGGCGATGACGATGGCCGCGATCATCACAGATAGATGCTCGGCCATGCCCACCGCGGTGATGACGGAGTCGAAGGAGAACAGCAGGTCGAACACCGCGATCTGCACGATCACGCCGGTGAAGGACGCGCCGACGCGCTTGGCGAATTCCTTCTCGCTCTCGACCATGCCGTGAATCTCGCGCGTGCCCTTGGTCAGCAGGAACAGTCCGCCGCCCGCGAGGATCAGGTCGCGCCACGAAAAGCCTTCGCCCCAGATGGTGATGATCGGGCGCGACAGCGACATCACCCAGGCGATGCCGCAGAGGAGCGCGATGCGCATGAGGAGCGCATAGGCAAGCCCGATGCGTCGCGCCGCGGGCTGACGCTCGCGCGGCAGCTGGCCCGAGACGATGGAGAGGAACAGCATGTTGTCCACGCCGAGCACGATCTCGAGCGCGGTCAGCGTGGCAAGGCTTTCCCAGGTGCGGACGTCGGTCAGGAGCGCGATCATCTAGAACCAGGGCTGCCAGAGAGCGGGAACCAGATACAACACGACGGCGCGCGCCGTGAGAAGCCCGAGCCCGGTGCCGATCAGCACGTCGCTGACGAAATGGGCATTGAGGAACGCGCGGGTGAACGCCAGATAGAGCGCGACGGCGAACCACAGCGGCGCCAGCAGGGGCCACACGCCCGACGCGATCACCGCGACGCAGACGATCGTGAGCGCATGGCCGGAGGGGAACGAGTCATGCTGCGGATCGAAACGCAACGGCCGGAAGCCGTAAAAATCGTGTTCGAGCTCGTCGCGCGGACGCCGGCGGCCAAGCACGATCTTCAGGATATGAACAACCACCGTGCCGATCGCGAGGCTCGCGAGGAACGCCAGTGACGCGTCGGTCGCGGTGTGCAGCCAGGGTCGCTCGCCGATCGTCCAACGCAACGCTTGCGCCAGCACCAGCGCCGCCAGCGCGATCGCGAGCCAATGCGCGCCCTTGGCCCAATCGGTGGTGCGCGCGATGCGGCGATTGAGCGACCGGTCGATGCGCGCATGGAAAAAACCCGCCGCGCGCCGGTCGATGGCGAAGCTCGCAAATCCCAGGAGGATGAAGACAAGGCCGGACCAGAGCAGCATGGCGGCTGCTTGCCGTGCGGCGGGGTGGCTGTCAAATGCGAGAAAGCGGTGCTGGCGGGCAGGCCCTTCGCCCGCTAGAGTCCCGGCACCGATATTGAACCTGGGCGCCCGGCGCCCGTTGGAGGACCAGATGGATTTCGATTATTCGCCGCGGCAGAAGGAATGGATGAAGCGCGTCGGCGACTTCATGGATCAGCATATTCACCCCGCCGAAGAGACCTACAGCAAGCAGATGCAGGACGCCCGCGACAAGGGCAATCCGTGGATCGTGGTTCCGGTCGTCGAGGAACTGAAGAAGAAAGCCAAGCCCGCCGGGCTGTGGAACCTGTTCCTCAACGAGAGCGAACATGGCGCGGGCCTCACCAATCTCGAATACGCGCCGCTGTGCGAAATGATGGGCCATGTCGGCTTCGCGTCGGAAGCGTTCAACTGCTCGGCGCCCGATACCGGCAACATGGAAGTGCTCGAGCGCTACGGCAGCCCCTATCAGCAGGACAAATGGCTGAAGCCGCTGCTCGCCGGCGAAATCCGCTCGGCGTTTTTGATGACCGAGCCGGCCGTCGCCTCGTCGGACGCGACCAACATCGCCACCCGCATCGAGCGCAAGGGCGACAACTACATCATCAACGGCCGCAAATGGTGGTCCTCGGGCGTCGGCGATCCGCGCTGCAAGGTCGCCATCGTGATGGGCAAGACCGATCCGGAGAAGGATCGCCACTCCCAGCAATCGCAGATCCTCGTGCCGATGGACGCGCCCGGCATCAAGATCGTCCGCATGCTGCCGGTGTTCGGCTATGACGACGCCCCGCACGGCCACGGTGAAGTGCTTTTCGAGAACGTGCGGGTGCCGGCGGCCAACCTGCTGCTGGGCGAGGGGCGCG